>JAKSNQ010000023.1 GCA_024399615.1 Paludibacteraceae bacterium
GACATTTAACGCCCGAATGGGGATTATTCTGCGGCGTCGAGTTCGGCAATTTTGGCTTCAATCTCTGCCATGCGCTTCTTGTTTGCCTCAATCTTGGTCTTCATACCCTTCAGCAGAGAAGATGCCTTGCCGGAGAAGAAACCGATGTTGTTCTCCATGGTCTTGGTCTCCGCCTGAATAGCTTCGTACATGCGCACCAATTTGCGACGGTCGTCGGTAAGAACAAACTCCTTCTTTGGCTGCTTCTCGCGTTCTGCCTGACGCTGCAGATAAGCCTCATGGTCTGCCTTGCGTGCGGCTTTTTTCTGCTCAAAGAAATAGTCGCATGCAGCAGTAAACTGCTTCCACACATCGTCGGAGTATTTGCGTGCCACAGGCCCAACCTCTTTCCATTTCTTCTGCAGTTCGATGAACTTGTCAGAAGTTTCTCGCCAATCGGTAGATGTCTTGAGCGCTTCGGCCTTCTCTACCAGTTGTTTTTTCTTGCGCAGGTTCTCGCTGAGTTCGTCGCGCAGTCCCTTGTAGAAAGCGGTCTTGGCTTCGAAGAAACGGTTGGTATATGAGCGGAACTCCTCGTAGATAATCTGGTTGTTTTTCTTGGGTGCGAAACCGATGGTCCGCCACTCGGCCTGCAGTGCCTGTACTTTCTCGGTAGCCTCGTCCCATTGCTTGTTGTTGGTGAGTGCCTCCAGATCGAGGTCTCGCATTTGTGCTACGAGTGCCTCTTTCTTCTCCAAGTTCTCCTGCTCCTTGGCGTGAAGCTGGTCGAAATATTCCTGATGACGCTTGTTGATGACGGTAGAAGCCTCCTTGAACTTCGCCCAAATCTCTTCGCGCAGTTCGCGTGCCACAGGTCCAATTTCGGCCCACTCTTCGTGCAACTTCTGGAGCACGCGATTCGCCTCAACGATATCGTTTTTGTCGCTCAACGCCTCTGCTTCGGCTATGAGTGCCATTTTCTGCTCGAGGTTCTTCTTGAAGTCATATTCGCGGAGCTCGTTGTTGATTTTGACCAAATCATAGAACTGCTCCTGATATTGTGCATACTGCTTCTGCAGATTAGCCACTTCAGGTGCGGGAACTTGTCCGATGGTTTTCCACTCGCTCTGCAGTTCGCGCATCTGTTGCAAATTGGCTGCCACGTCGGCGGTGTCGCTTTCGGCGAGTGCCTTCATCAACTCAAGAATATGCTCCTTACGCAGCAGGTTATCCTTGAGTTCTGCTTCGCGTTTTGCCGCAGCTTCTGCGCGTTGGGTCTTGTAGATTTGCAGCAGTTCTCGGAAGTTCTGCTCAATCTCATCTACCACTGGCTTGTATTCTGCCATGTCTTCTTGCATTTCGGCTGCTTTGGCGCGTGCTGCTTCTTGTTCTTGACGATAGATGCGGTAGAACTGAGATTTGAGTTCTTCCACTTGTTCTTTGATTTCGTTGACATCGTTGCCGAGCAAACCCTTCAGTTGCTCCATGAGTTCCACTTTTTCCATGTGAGTGTGTTTTGTAGAGATGTTCTGTAAGTAGTAATGGTTGGTCAAAAAGACCATAATAATTGATTACAAGCCGCAAAGTTAGTGTTTTTTTCTGAAATACACAAGAAAATAGCAGATAATACATAAATTTTTTGCATATTTCAGGAAAAAAGTGTAATTTTGCAGGCTAAAAATGCGCAGTTGCGCGCTCCAAACGCAATATATGGAAGAAAAATGGACAACCGAGATTCGTCCGAAGACGAGTCTTTTGGATATCGACTGGAAAGAGTTGTGGCGCTATCGCGACTTGCTGACATTATTTGTCAAGCGCAACATCATCACGCAATATAAGCAGACCATCTTGGGGCCGCTGTGGTACCTGATTCAACCTCTGTTGACGACGGTGATGTATATGATCGTGTTTGGAGGCATCGCCAGGATATCAACCGATGGCATTCCACAACCCTTGTTTTATCTGGCGGGTATCGCCTTCTGGCAGTATTTTTCAGACTGCCTGAACAAGACCTCCAATACGTTTGTTATCAATGCTGGAATCTTTGGAAAAGTGTACTTTCCGCGTATGGTTGTGCCACTTTCTGACGTATTATCCAACCTGGTTCGTTTTGGTATCCAGTTTGCGTTGTTTTTGGTGGTTTATCTGGGCTATCTTCTTTTCTCAGATGCGCCTATTCACGCCAATGGGTACGCGCTGCTGTTTCCCTTGCTGGTGATGATGGAGGCATGTCTCGCGCTAGGATTTGGTATCCTGTTTTCGTCGATGACGACCAAGTATCGTGACCTGCAATTGCTTTTGAGTTTCTTCGTGCAATTATGGATGTATGCCACGCCTATCATCTATCCGCTATCTACTATTAGCAACCCCAAACTGCAGATAGTGATGCAACTGAATCCGCTGACGGGCATCGTCGAATTTTTTAAGTATGGCTTCTTGGGCGCAGGTTGTCACGACTGGTGGATGCTCGGTTACGGTTTGGCATTTATTGCGGTACTGATGTTTGTTGGTGTGGTGGTGTTTAATCGAGTGCAACGTTCGTTTATGGATACGGTGTAAGGTGCTGTAGAACAAAACGATAAAATACAGAGTGAAAAATGAAATTATTTCCAAATGCAAAGGTGAATTTAGGCCTTGCAATAATGCGTAAGCGCGAGGATGGTTACCATGATCTGGAGACCATTTTTCTGCCCGTGTCGGAGTTGTGCGACGAATTGGAGGTGACCATTCGTCCCGCGACAAAACCGACCGGTGGCTCGGCGCATACGTCAACCGGCGAGCAGACTATCGCCTCGGTCGATCAGCCGGTTCTGCCCTATACGTTGTTACAGGAGGGTATAGCCGTCGATTGTCCCGCAGCGGATAATCTGATCATCAAAACGTACATGACCATGCGCGAAAAGTATGATAGAGTGGGCGATGTGTCTATTCGCTTTTGCAAGAACATCCCTTTTGGTGCCGGTCTGGGTGGCGGTTCGTCCGATGCGGCCTATATGGCCAAGGCTATCAATACGCTATTTGAGTTGGGTCTGAGCGACGAAGAGCTGGAAGCTATCGTTTCGCCGTTGGGGGCCGACTGTGCGTTTTTTGTGCAGAATCGTCCTCGTGTGGCTACGGGTATAGGAAACGTGTTTGCCGATGTGGACGAGGCGTTATTGCGGTCGCTGGAGGGCAAGTATTTCGTGCTGGTGAAGCCCGAGTGTGCTGTATCAACAGGGCAGGCTTATCGAGGTATCGTGACCCGTGAGAAACAGGGGCGTCCGTCGATGCTGAGTCAGTTGCGAGAAGCCGCAGATATGACTGAGGCGATGCGTGTGCTGACCAATGATTTTGAGCAGACGGTATTTCCTCTCTTTCCGGAGATAGCAGACATCAAGCAACGTCTGCAGGATCTGGGTGCCAGCTATGCTGCCATGTCGGGGAGTGGGGCTACTGTGTTTGGCATCTTCGACGAAATGCCGCATTCGGCCTCGAGTTATTTCCCGAATTGTTTTGTACATGAGCAGATGATTTGACAATTGACAATTAACAATTGACAATTAACGGGCGGAGCCCTAATTAACAATTAACATGCGTTGGAAATAGTTATCAATTAACGGGCGGAGCCTAATTTGACTAGACCGCTGCGCTATTCTGGAGGTACTAGAAAATCTAGGGCAAGGGGTGCGGCAATGCCTCGCTTGGTGCTATCACTTCGTGTGGACTATTGATGCTTGAGAATGGAGCTAATGGATAATATGGATGCAAGCGAATTACTTACCCTTCAGGAACGTATCACTCGGTTGGAAGATATCGAGGCTGTTCGTGCCCTACAAGCACGCTACCAGCGTAGTATTGATCATCATGACTGGACGGCGGTGGGCGATTGCTTTGCGGAAGATGCCGTTTCGGCCTACGATGGCGGAAAAATGAGTTTTAATGGTCGTGACGCCATCGTGGATTTTCTGAGACATGCGTTGACCAGATCGATAAAAAGCAGTCACTTGATACATGGCGGCGAGATAGATGTGGACGGAGACAAGGCAACGGGGATATGGTACCTGGAGGATTTTCTGCTTCACAAGTTGTTTTTTGTCAAACTGCACG
Organism: Paludibacteraceae bacterium; assembly: GCA_024399615.1. Classification (GTDB taxonomy): domain Bacteria; phylum Bacteroidota; class Bacteroidia; order Bacteroidales; family Paludibacteraceae; genus Colicola. The sequence goes on from JAKSNQ010000023.1 coordinate 4,066, forward strand.
GCACGGCAGTCTATCATGTCGATTACTGCAAAGTGAATGGGCAATGGAAGATAAAAAAGATTGGTTATGTCCGAAATTACCACTATTTCCAGTTGCGGTCAATAGTCAATCTGTTTACACTACGATAACCTATTTGAGTACAATAACACAATAATACACCTAAAGGTGTGTCATAATCATCACCAATGCGATATCTGGTATGGTTTTTGTTAATAAAAAGATATGAAAATTCTCTTACTATACTATACAGGCACTTTCAATACCCGATTTTTGAGCAACAAACTCAAGGAGCGCTTTGAAAGCATGGGAGATATAGTTACCTTGCACGAGATAGATCCGAGCAAGACCTATCGTTTAGACTATTCCGAATATGATATGGTGGGCATCGGCTACCCGATCTACGGTTTTGCTGCTCCTTGGCCATTCCTTAAATTCATACGACATCAGCATTTCCCAAAGCACTTGAAGATGTTCATCTATAAGAACTCCGGCGAGACGTATCATGACAATGATGCGTCTTCGATGTTTGTACTGAGGGATCTGCGTTTGAAGCGTGTCGATGTGCAAAATGAATATCACTTTGGTATGCCATACAATATTCACTTCAAGTACGAGGATAATTTCGTTCGTGAGCAATTGTACATGAACGAGAAACTGATGGACATCCTGGTTTATGAGGTGAAAAATGGCATTCGTAACCTGCTTCCTTACAAGCTCAAAACCCGTTTGGTGACGGGTTCGGTAGCGCGTCTGCAATATATCGGAGGCGATGTGAACTCGTTCTTCTACAAGGTGGACAAAGATAAGTGCATCGGTTGTGACTTGTGTATCAAACAATGTCCTATGCATAACATTTATCGCAACGAGCAGGGGGAGATTCGCTTCCATCACCATTGCCTGATGTGTATGCGTTGCTCAATGCGTTGTCCGAAAGATGCCATCTGGATTGGCTTCCTGGACAGTTGGGGATGGCGTGTGAATGGTGCCTACAATCTGAAAAAAATCGAGCAGCAAGAGTACAAGCCTGTCATAAGCGAAAAGACCGAGGGCTTCTATGAGTGCTATTACGAGTCGTTCACGCGGATCAATCTCCGACATGCCGAACTGTTTGGTGGAGATACCGAGACACCCAAAGCCATATTGGAGTCAATCAAGCAGAAAGAGAAGCAGAAACATGGCATGGTGTACAAATTGTTGCGCCTGATGTTTAAGAAGATAGACATGACCGCGGACTAATATGGAGAAGAAATTTACATATGCTTTGGTGACCGGTGCCAGTTCTGGCATGGGTTATTGCTATGCGCAGCAGTTGGCCGCGCGTGGTTATAATATCCTGATGGTATCGAACGAAGAAGCTATTCACGAGAAAGCCGAAATTATTCGCAAAGAATATAGCGAAGTCCAGATTATGTCGTTGGTACAGGACCTGGGGCAGGAGAGTTCGGCCAAGCAACTGTATGACTATGCTGTGGCGCATCAGATCGAGGTGGAGGTGCTCATCAACAATGCCGGAGTCTATCACGACCGGGACTTCTTGGATGACTCAGAGGTTTTCAACTCGCTGATAACTATGTTGCATGTCTATACCCCAACGATGCTATGCTACTATTTCGGGCAGGACATGCGCGCTCGTCACAAGGGATATATACTGAATGTATGCTCAATCACGAGCACTATCAATGTGCAACGTTTGGGAACCTATGGCGCATCCAAGGCCTATTTATCGGCTTTCACACGCAGTCTGCATGTAGAACTTCATCAGCAGGGCGTGTACGTGACAAACGTCAGTCCGGGGGCCGTCGATACCGGTTTGTATAACATCCATCAGACCTACACGAACATAGGCAAGGCGCTCGGCTTTATCGTCAGCCCGGAGGTGTTGTGTCGCCGTGCACTACGCGCACTCTTTGCCGGGCGTCATAAGGTGACGATTCCGCTGCTGTGGAACAAGGTCCTGCTTTTTTTCGTGTGGCTGTTGCCCACCTCTGCTCTGCGACTGATTCGTCGCTTGGGATGGTTTTAGTCCGACGTAGCAGAAATGCTTTTCTCCCTAAAAAAAGTAATAAATCTGAAACAATCATATCATGAAAGAAAATATCGCTCTCATCACAGGTGTGACGGGACAAGACGGTAGCTACCTCAGCGAGTTTTTGCTGGAGAAAGGCTACGAAGTACATGGCATTATTCGTCGTTCATCCGTGGATTTCCGTGAACGCATCGCTCATCTGGAGGGAAAAGCTCATTTCCATCTGCACTATGCCGACATGAGCGACTCGATGTCGCTGGTCAAGTTGGTGGGGCAAGTACAACCTACCGAGATATACAACTTGGCCGCACAAAGCCATGTGCAGGTCAGTTTCGATGCGCCTGAATTTACGGCCGACGTGGACGCAGTAGGCGTATTGCGCATTTTGGAAGCCGTTCGCACTAATCATCTGGAGCATAGTTGCAGAATCTATCAGGCATCCACCTCAGAACTATATGGAAAAGTGGAGGAGGTGCCGCAAAATGAGAATACACCTTTCCACCCATATTCACCCTATGCTGTGGCCAAACTATATGGCTATTGGATTATCAAGGAGTATCGCGAAGCATACAACATGTTCTGTTGTTCGGGCATTCTCTTCAATCATGAATCGGAGCGTCGTGGCGAGACCTTTGTGACGCGCAAGATCACCTTGGCTGCAGCACGTATCGCACAGGGAAAACAGGATTGTTTGTATTTGGGCAACTTGGATTCGTTGCGCGATTGGGGATACGCCAAGGATTATGTGGAGTGTATGTGGCTGATTCTGCAAAACGATACGCCGGAGGATTTCGTTATTGCTACGGGCGTACAACATAGTGTTCGCGAGTTTACACAATTGGCCTTCCATCATGTGGGCATCGAGTTGGAGTTCCGCGGCGAAGGACTGAACGAGAAGGGGTACGATAAAAAAACGGGCAAGTGTCTCGTGGCCGTTTCCGAGGACTTCTATCGTCCTACCGATGTGGTCAATCTATGGGGTGATCCCAGTAAGGCGAAAGCAAAACTGGGATGGAATCCGCAGAGCACCAGTTTTGAGCAACTGGTTGAACTGATGGTGAAAGCCGACATGGAGAAGGTGGCAACCGACGGCATCCGAGAGCACTTCAACTTGGCCGAGTATTTGGAGAAGGGATTGGTAAAGTGACCGAAGAGTTCTGCTCAAACCATTAGTTATACAGATGAGGGAAAATATCTGTTATCACATGAAAGAATTGTAGAACATTATGGCATTAGATAAAAACAGCAAAATATACGTGGCGGGTCATCGTGGTCTGGTCGGAAGTGCGATATGGAACAATCTGCTACAACGCGGCTACTGCAATTTGGTGGGCCGCAGTCACAGCGAATTGGACCTGACAGACCAGTATGCAGTAAGGCGCTTCTTCGACGAGGAACAACCCGATGCAGTAGTCCTTGCGGCTGCCTTTGTTGGGGGCATTATGGCGAACAGTCTGTATCGTGCAGACTTTATCATGATGAACATGAAGATACAATGTAATGTCATCAGCGAAGCCTATGCCCACAAGGTGAAAAAACTGCTCTTCCTGGGTTCGACCTGTATCTATCCAAAGAATGCACCTCAGCCTATGACCGAGGAATGCCTGCTGACGTCGCCGCTCGAGTACACCAACGAGGAGTATGCCATCGCCAAGATAGCGGGCCTGAAGATGTGTGAGAGCTATAATCTGCAGTATGGCACCAATTATATCGCCGTCATGCCAACCAATTTGTATGGCCCCAATGACAATTTCCATCTGGAGAACAGCCATGTCATGCCCGCCATGATGCGTAAGGTTTACCTGAGTAAACTGATGGCGGAAAACGACTGGACTGCTATTCGCAAAGACCTGTTCATTCGTCCTGTGGGTGCCAATATCCGTGAGAATGGTGAGGTAGTGCGTTATGTCATAGATGGTGATAGCGAGCAGGCACTTATCGAGAAAGTTTTGGCCTTTTATGGCATCGAGGCCAATCGTGTGACATTGTGGGGAACAGGTAAACCGCTACGTGAGTTCCTGTGGTCGGAAGATATGGCGGACGCGAGTGTGCACGTGCTGCTGAATGTGGATTTCAAGGATATCATTGGTATTGAGAAGTACTCGTCGGTACACTATGGCGTAGCAGCCGATGGGGTGGTGGATCGTAACCACTCAACAGGCCGAGGAGGCGCTATTCCCGCATTGGGCGAGATACGCAATTGCCACATCAACGTGGGAACCGGTAAGGAGTTGACCATACGCGAACTAGCTGAACTGGTGGTAAAGACGGTACAGTTTCAGGGAGAATTGGTGTTTGATGCCAACAAACCGGACGGTACCATGCGCAAACTCATAGATGTCAGCAAACTGCATCGTTTGGGCTGGACTCATCAGGTGGAAATAGAGGAGGGTGTAGCACGACTGTTTGATTGGTATCGCGAGTCGTTGAACAAGTAACAGAGAGGTTTCTTTTTGATAATGGAATTAGTTCTTTTAAGTGGCGGTTCGGGCACTCGCTTGTGGCCGCTGAGTAATAATACGCGCAGTAAGCAGTTTTTGCCTTTATTGGAAAAGGCAGACGGCAGTATGGAGTCGATGTTGCAACGTGTCGTTCGTCAAGCGGCTGAGGCCGGACTGACACAAAACATTACGTTGGCGACCAATGCATCACAGCTGGATATCATCACCAATCAGTTGGGCGAAAAGGTGTCGATAGTGACCGAACCTGTGCGCCGCAACACTTTTCCTGCGATAGCACTCGCAGCCAGCTACTTATCGATGAAAAAGCATTGTAGTGATGATGAGGTGGTGGTCATCATGCCTTGCGACCCCTATACCGAAGCCGAATATTTTCATGTTATAGGCCGCATGGTCCGTTGTGTCGAGGCTCGTGTGGCAGACTTGGTACTGATGGGAATCACACCTACTTACCCATCGGCCAAGTATGGTTATGTCGTTCCGCGCCCTAACGTACAACATATGGAAACGCAGGCTGTTGACTACTATGACGTCGCGCGCTTTACCGAGAAACCGACTGTGGCTGTGGCCGAGGAACTGCTTAAGGAAAATGCGTTTTGGAATGGTGGTGTATTTGCCTTTCGACTGGGCTACATGATGGATATTGTCCGTCGCTATTTTTGTGCAGAATCGTTTGAAGAGACACGCGCGCGCTATGATGAATTTCCAAAGATCTCGTTTGATTACGAGGTGGCTGAGAAGGCCCAATCGGTTGCCGTGGTGCCTTTCGTTGGTGAATGGAAAGATTTGGGAACATGGAACACGTTGACAGACGAACTCAGTCAACACGCTATCGGTAATGCTGTCATAGGACCCAAGTGCGAAAACACGCACGTGATCAACGAACTGCAACATCCTATCTTTGTCGATGGATTAAAGGATGTGGTGGTAGCAGCATGTCCGGACGGCATTTTGGTATGTGCGAAAAAGGAGACCGAAAATATCAAGGCATATGTAGAACCATTGGCAACTCGTCCTATGTACGAGGAGCGTCGATGGGGCAATTATCGTGTATTGGATGACACGAGATATCCCGATGGCAGCCATTCGCTAACCAAATCGATCACGTTGATGCCGGGCAAGCATATCAGCTACCAGCGCCATCATTGTCGCACGGAAGTGTGGACGATAGTAGGAGGCGAGGGAGTGCTTGTTCTTAACGGACAAGTGCGCTCTGTTCATCCGGGCGATGTGGTCAGCATCCCTCAGGAGACATGGCATGCCATTCGTGCCAATACGCAACTCACCTTTATCGAAGTACAGTTCTGTAGCCATGAGCAAGGTGGGCAGCTGACCGAGGAAGATATCGAACGAACAGAGTGGGATTGGAATGGCCGATCATAATGACTTAGGACGGCTGGGCGAAGATCTGGCTGTCCAGATGTTGCAACGCAAGGGCTACACGATACGTGAACGTAACTGGAGTTTTCATGGTTTCGAAACCGATATCATAGCTCTGGACCGAGATACAATCGTATTTGTGGAAGTGAAAACACGACGTGCCGGAGGTATAGGTCGTCCGGAGGATGCCGTAGATATGGAGCGTCAACGGCGACTATGCATTGGAGCGGGTGCGTATATTAAACATTATCGCATCAATAATCCATGGCGGATGGATGTAGTAGCTATTGTCGTAGATAGTGAAGGTCATGCTACAATTGATCATATCGAAGATGCGTTTATGCCACAATTGCGGACAATTCATGCAGGAACATATACCGGCGCATGGCGATACAAGAAGCCCTTCAGCCGACGAAAATAAGGTGATATACATAGAAATGAGGGTGTGTCTATAGCGACACACCCTCATTTCTATATGAGACTTATGGTCTATGCTTGTATAGAACGGGACAATATGGTAAACGATTTATTTTCCCATTACCATACATTGCCATGGTTGGAGCGTGAGCGTTTGTGCAGCTTCGATGGTAAACTGCTTGCCACATGGACAAGTGTATTCGCCCTCGAATCCGGTAGTTTCCAGATGAACCGTTTGCTCTGCATCTGAGAAATTGAAGATGCCCAACACGATGTTGCCTTCGAGTTGACGTGAGCATGCAAAAATGGCCTCGTTATCGCACGCGATGCGATGCATAGGTGCGCCTTTCTCATTGCTTTGCAAAGCTGGATTGGCTTTACGGAATGCGTTGAGGTTCTTATACATTTGCATCTGAGGTACGTCGCGACGCTCAAACTGATCTTTCTCAAAGAACTCCAAGCGATGGTCGAGTGCGTACTCCTGACCGGTGTAAATAAGAGGCATACCAGGTACTACATAGCAGAATGCGGCAAATGCTTTAGAACCCTCTTCGCCCATGCGTTCGAACTCGGTACCGGCCCATGTGTTTTCATCATGGTTAGAGGTGAAGTTCATGCGAATGGCTTCCGGCCGCAGGGTGGAATCACATTTCTCAAAATATGCCCAGAGGTCTGAGACTTTTTCGATGCCTTGAGCCACCTTGTTCATGTGAGCATGCAATTCCCATCCATAGTACATGTCAAAGGCAGACTCGGTGAGTTCTTGCGCTTTGTCCTCGTTTTCTGCTAAGGTAAACAGGTCTGGATGAGTGGTGCGGATGTCTCCCATTGCCCAATTCCAGAAATCGGTAGGCACCTCTCCGGCTACGTCGCAACGGAAACCATCAAAATTAACTTCGTCAATCCAATAGTGCATAGCTTTGAGCATAGCAGCACGCATGTCCTGATTATCGTAGTTCAGTTTGGAGATATCTGTCCAATCATATTGTACCATCAGGTTTCCCAGGCTGTCGCGATAGTGCCAACCATCGTTTTTGGTCCATTCGGAATCGGGAGAAGTATGGTTCGCCACCCAGTCCAAGATAACTTTGAATCCCATCTCGTGAGCTTGTTGGATAAAGGCCTTCAGGTCGTCTATCGTACCAAATTCAGGATTGACCACGCAGTAATCCTTGATGGCATAATAACTGCCCAAAGTACCTTTGCGCTCCTTTTCTCCGATGATCTGAAGAGGCATCATCCAGATGATGTCCACTCCTAATTCCTTAAGTTCGCCAAGGTGCTCTGCTGCGGCATTGAAGGTGCCCTCTGGGGTGAATTGACGAGTGTTCAATTCGTAGATGGTAGCGTCATATGCAAAGGCAGGGTGACGTGAAGGCTGTTCGGTCGTATGCTTTGTACATGATACGGCCACAATAGCCAATAATGAAAGCGCGCATAATACGCAGAAAATAGATTTGTTCATATTGATGTGTTGTTGTAAATGATTTATTTCTTAATCGTGCACGGAGTGAGGCCATCTGCGGAGAATGTGGCAGAGAAATGGTTGTTCTCAGATTGAATAATGAACGTGGCTTGTCCGGCAAAAGCAGGGATGTGGTTGCTGCTAAATGGTACTAAGCAACGAGCATCTCCGTTCGCCACACCTAATAATGTACCGGAGTTCAGTTGGATATGAATATCCTGAGTCGCAGCCGGACATAGGGTATTGTGCTCATCCATTATGCTGACAGTCAGGTATATCAATCCTTCTTCCGTCTTTTCACCTTCGTTGGCAATCTCAGCCTGCAGATGATGAGGTGCGTCGGCTGTGCGGATAATGGTTTCATCCACGGCCTCACCCTCCAGATTGTATGCCACCACTTTGATCTCGCCGGCATGATAGGTAACGTTTGGCCACATCAGGCGGTAGCGTGGCAACAGTTCCGGACGAGGGGCGCATCCCCAATCTTTTACTTCAAAATTACCCACTTTGGGAAGTGGAGACACACCTTCTATCGATTCTCCAGTTAGGAGTCGCTGGGCTTCCTCTTTGCTGGCAAAACGAAGCTTACCTTGGCTCTCACCATTTACAAACAGCTCTGCTGCGGGATACGAAGTGTAGCAGAACACGGGTACATTTTCGCCTTCTTGCCAATTCCAATGTGGCAAAACGTGCAGGGTAGGTTGCTCTTTGTTCCATTGTGAACGATAGAGGTAATAGCGGTCTTTTGGCAGAGAAGCCAAGTCGATAATGCCAAAATAGGAACTATGGGAAGGCCAGGCATCAGTATCGTATGGTGAAGGTTCTCCCAAATAGTCGAAACCGGTCCAAACAAACTGTCCCAATGTCCAGTCATAATCATCAGCCAGTTGAAAATCCTGATCAGGAAGTCCGGACCACGAGCAGTATTCTACATCATAACCGGAGCATTGGCCATTCTCATAGAGTGCATCCGGTTTGATTTCCACGGGTGTCATGTAGGTACCACGTGAGCTGACCGTTGATGCCGTTTCGGAGCCTAAGATCATCTTTTGTGGCAAATGTTCATATGCCTCTTGGTAGCGATGTGTACGATAATTGAGTCCGGGAATGTCGGTAGCAGCTCCGAATCCGTTGTAGATGATGGCCCAAGCCTGATCCATACCACAGGTAACAGGGCGAGTAGGGTCAAGGCGATGGAAGATGGCTTGCAAACGTTCAACGTACTCATAACCATTATCCCATGTCTGATTCCAGACCTCGTTTCCCGAAGACCACATCACTACGGCCGGCGAATTGCGATAGTGCAGTACCATATTGGTGATGTCACGTTCGGCCCATTCGTTGAAATGTACGTGATAGTCGTTGTCGGTCTTGCCCCAATCCCATACATCGAAAGGCTCCACCATCACCATCAGACCCAGTTCTTCGCAGAGATCGATGAGCTCAGGAGCCGGCATGTTATGACTGGTACGAATGGCATCACAGCCCATGTCTTTGAGCATGGTGAGTTGATGACGAAGAGCATCGCGATGTACGGCTGTGCCGAGCGGCCCCATGTCGTGATGGTTGCATACGCCCTTGAACTTACGACGTTCGCCATTGAGCATGAAGCCATTCTCTTTCGTATAACTTAGACTTCTGATACCAAATGGGGTGGTGTATTCGTCTATCACCTGCCCATCTTTTTGCAGTTGTGTGAGCGCTATGTAGCGGTTGGGTGATTCGGGTGACCAGAGTTGTGGGGCTATCACTTCAGTCGTGCCCTGCTGGCCCCGGATGGTGGCTACTACCTGTTTGCCATGCATGAGATAAGTAACCACATCTATACCTTCGGTATTTCCCTCGATCGTGATATCAATGGAAACCAATGCCTTTTGTTCGCTTACCTCTGGTGTTCGAATACAGGTGCCCCATACCGGAATGTGAGTGCGTGCGGTCTCAATAAGGTGTACGTTGCGATACAGACCTGCGCCCGGATACCATCGGCTGGACTGGTCGGGGTTCTGCAGGCTGACCCAGATGTCGGTGGTCTCACTATTGATAAAAGGTGTGATATCGACAGTAAAGGAGTTGTAGCCATATGCCCAATAACCGGCTTTTTGGCCGTTGGCATATACGGTGGCATGGGACATGGCTCCATCGAATAAAAGGGTGTATTGCTTGTTTTGGTCAGGGGTGGCGATGGTTGTTTTGTACCATCCGATACCCATCCATGGCAGACCGCCCGAGCGACCAGTCTTGGTGGTCGCCTGATTTTCTCCGTTTTGTACGACGGCTACAATCTGCAGGTCGTATTTCCGATCGAAAGGTTCGGCTATCGCCCAATCGTGTGGTACCGTGACGTCCTGCCAACCTTCGGTAGGTAGTGTGTCAATCTGATCGGAGTGGGTGAATTGCCATTTTGTGATGAGAGTCTCCTGACGTGGCGAAGTGTTTTTCTGGCAACTCGTGAGGAATAGTGTCATCATGGCTATCACCATGATATAAATATTTTTTCCTAAGGTCATAATGTATTCTAAAATGTTGCGCAAGCCTCTCTATTCATCGGAAAAGAAAGGCTTGCGCATGGTTGTTTATTTTACGATATAGTCGTTAGCAGGGATGGTAAGTTGCTCATTACCCAAAATGATGGTACGTGTCTGTTCTGCCTTGTTGATAGCTACGGTCACGGTTTCACCCATGTAAGTACGGGTGAAGGCGAGGATGTCGTCATCGCAGTACTGCAGTTTGTAATCACCATAGATGAGAGGCATGCTGTTGCGACGCAAGTGGGTGAGCTCCATCACTTTGCTTCGGAACATTTGCTCCTGGTTATTCAGACCCTCAAAACGCATCATGCGACGGTTGTCAGGGTCGTTTGCACCAGGTTGACCATATTCGTCACCCTGATAAATACAAGGCACACCAGGTATGGTCAAGTTTACAACCTCCAACAAAAGTGCTTTCTTGTATGCCCGAGCCTCCTTAGCGGAGTCGCCATCAGCCGTAATACCAATCTGGCGATTCCAACCAGCGTCCTTGTCGTTCTCGTTCCAATCAACAGCTCCACCAACCAGCGAGATGAAACGGCACTTGTCGTGATTGCCGGAGATGTTACCCATGGTGTGGTGATAGCCGTAAGTATTGCAAGACTGGTCGATGACGTCAGCCAAACGCTGCATCGATTGACCTTCTTTGCCGAGTACGTCAACAGCGGTATGATAAATATTGAAATCGAACTGCGCATTGAGCATACCAGTCTTAACGTAGCTGGAAATGAGTTCTGCGTCACCATAGGTTTCGCCAATCATCCACAACTGACGATCAGGCAGACGGCTCTTCATCTTCTTTGTGAACATACGCCAATAGTTGAGAGGTATGTGCTTGCATGCGTCGTGACGATAGCCATCAAAATCAAAGTTCTCCACCCAGAATAAAGCTGTGTCGGTCATGTTGTCACAAACTTCCTCACGCTCGAGGTCCAATGATGGAATATGCACGTCGAACCATGTGGTCAGGCGGGCTTCGTCCCACAACTCAAAGTTACGCACACGTTTACCATTGATCTCCACAATCGAGTCGGTTACCCAATCTGGATGATTTTGCAGGGTAGGTGACTCGATGTGCATATGGTTGGCCACATAGTCCAACACAACGTTGATATTGTGCTTGTGAGCCGTAGCCAACATCTCGCGCAGTTCTTCATCGGTACCAAAGCGGTCATCAAGTTTGGTGTTGTAGATAGGCCAATAGCCATGATAGCCTGAGAAGCGAGTCTCCGGGTTGTGGTATTGTCCCCAAGGAGTGGTAGGATTCTGTGTGATAGGTGAGATCCAAATAGTAGAGATACCCAATTTGTCAAAGAAACCCTCTTCAATCTTTTTGGTAATACCCTTCAAGTCTCCACCTTTGTAATCGACTTGTGGCAATACGTCAGGACGATTGAGTGGAGCATTGTTAGCCTCGTTGCCGTCGTAGAAGCGGTCTATCATGAGCGAGTACAGAATCTGTGTATTCACATCGTGCCGATTGAGGTCTTTGGCATCCATTACGGGCTTACCATCCTGTAGTGGCACGAGAATATCGTTGAATAGGAACTCCTGCGTGCCCGCATAGACGCGAAGATAGCTGCGCCCAGCAGGACATTTTACCTTGTTCAGGTCGATGGTGACCATACCTTGTGCGCCATGGTAAGCTTCTTCCGGTACACGCATGTTCTGTACAAACGATTCGATATCGATGAATTTCAGCGTCTTACCGAAACCGCTGATGGTGACCTTGTTATCGATCACGTCCACGGTGGTCAGACCTTGTTTGACAGGTAAGTCTGGCAGGATGACGATATCCACCATGTCTTTGTCTCCGAGGCTCAGGACGTGGATGCTGTTGCTCTCGCCCATCAGAGTTAATGTCTCCTCCTCTTGATTCACAATGAAATGATAGTCTCCCGTCGTTTCGTACTTGGGCTGAATACCCAATGTAGGTACGTAGTCGGTCAGGTACAACGTGGTGTTGTAACCCGTGACGTGGATAGGCATGATAGGTTCGCCTGTAGCAACACGTTGTTGCTCACTGGGTTGGCATGCGCATAGCATCATCGCTACCGCAGCTACGAATAAGGTGAGTTTCTTCATGGTTTTGTTGTGTTTGATGATATATCTCAGTTTGTTTTTTTCGACAGGATTACTTGACCGTGTAAGTCGTGTAGTTACCATTCATCTCAGTCATGGTTAAGCTGGTCAGTTGTCCGCTTTTTTTGTCATATTTCAGCGTTAATTGCTTGAGACCTTGTGCTTTACCTTTGGCAGGCGTCAGTTCGAAGACGTAGTTGTTGCCATCTTCTTTGCATTCGGCAGCAGCTTCATTTTGCTGAATAATCTCGCTGACTTTTCCTGCGAAACTTTGCAAAAGCATCTGTTTGAGGCTGAGCATACGCGGACTTTTTGAGAAGTTCTGCTTCATGCCCTTCTTAACCAACAGATATTCGGTGGCAGAGATAAGCATGTAGTCACCTTTAGGTTCGGTGTAGTCCATGCGCAGATACTCTGGTGCCGTGTAGGTCAGCGTGCCTTCCTGCTTTTCTTCCTTTTTCAGTTTTGGCATCGTTTTCACCTCGGTGAAAGCGCAGCTGAAGGTTTCATTTGCGCTATGTTTTGCTTGTACTGCGGCAGCAATCGCATCTGTATCTGCCGCGTAAGAAGATAGGGTGATGAGCGCCGTCAGCGCCATCCATAATAGTTTTTTCATCTTTATTTTGTATGATTCGTTTATTCTTTTTCGTGTTTTTTGTTCTGAATATGCATATACAGTCTGTATAAGTTAGGCTGCAAAGTGAACGACAACATGAGGGTGGTAATCATGCCAACGAGCGAAGGGAAGCTCATGGAGTAGAGTGCCGGCGATGTGGCAAAGCTGAGCGAGAGCATACATGCTATGAGCACAAAGGCAGACATGGTGATAGCGGTCTTGTGATATACCATCATCTGCTTGTCCGATTCAGATTTGGTGAGTCCGTCCATCATGAAAATGGAATAGTCAACACCTATACCGAAGATGAACGATGAAACCACGATGTTAAGCAGGTTGAATGGATGTCCGGCCAAAGCCATAGCGCCCAAAACGGTGTACCACGACAGCATCATCGGAGCAAACGCAATCAGGGCCAACCAAATGTTGCGGTAAGCAATCAACAACAAGAGGAAGACGAAGATAGAACTGATGAGCATAATCAGATTGAAGTCATTGTGGATGATATCCACCAGGTCTGTACTGTAGTAGAATGGGTCGATGACGATGCATCCCTCCACCTTAGACAATATATCCTTGGCCTCTTTGGCTTGCTCAGCCGATGTGCGTACAGGGAAGAATACAAAATACGTGCCATTTGTCTCTTCGTAACAACTGCTGGTTAGGGCAGTTGGTAAAACTTCTATCTGGCTAAACGTCTCAGGTTCTGCAGTTATGCTCATGGCTTCGAGGAATGGTTCAAACATTTCTTCGTCGATTCCCTCGCGGTAACATGCGCGTCGAATGTGCTGCCAAACTTCGTCTTGCTTTTCCGGCGTGAAATAAGCCTCCCATGCTGCATTGCGTTCAGTCTGTGCTTTCAGCGAAGGCATCATATCGCTAACGAAAACCTGATTTAGTATCACACCAGCTTTGTGCAAACTGTCAACGACCTGCTCGATGTGAACCATTTGCTGTAGTGCATCCTCTTCGCTATTTGCAACTGAAGCGTAGTATTGCTGTACGCTGCCGTTGTTCATGTACTCGTTCCATGTGTCTGCCGAGCGAACCGCATTGGCATTGTGGTGGCTGATGTTTTTCAGGTCACGGTCGAACTGATACTTGCCTGAGAATGTGATACAAACGATGACGAAGATCCATGTGACAGCACAAACATATACATTACGATCCCAACTGATACTGTTGCCGCGCTCCATGATTCGGAAAGCGCGCTTGTTAGGCGTGTTCTTCTTGGGGAGTAAGTGTGGCATTACGACCAAACTGATGAGCGTGGTACCGGCAATGACGAGTGAGGCAAATGCACCAAAATCCTGCAGAAGTGATGAAGATGTGAACAACAATCCGCAGAAAGCTCCGATGGTGGTGAGCGTGCCCATGATGACCGGCTTGGTCTGTATGCGCACGGTCTCTTCCACATCGCCCGTATATACGTAATGTATAAGGACATGCAGGCAATAACTCAAGGCCACTCCCAACACGATAGCCCCAAGTCCCAAAGCCATGAGCGACATCCAACCACGGCACAAGTAAATGGTGGCCATGGCGAATAATGTACCGAATGCAATCGGAATGATCATCAGCGCAATATAGCGTGGACGCTTGAAGCAATAGAGCAATACTATCATAATCAGTACCAACGCGATACCAATGGTCTTAATCAGATCGAGTTTTATTTGTCGTGAGTTGTAGCCCGCCTCAACAGGGATGCCATGCCATAGCACTTCCACGTCCGGATATTGTGTTTCGAGGTCCTCTTTGGCCTTTTCCATCATGTGCATCAGTATGTTGCAACGATTGGAGTCCTCTTCGCCAAAGGTGGGAGTGAGAAAGGCGATACATGCGTTTTGCTGTCCGGCAAAGATGTGGTTGTTGTAGACAGGCAGTCGAGATGATGCCACTTCTTGTATATCATCTTCTGCTTCCGTAGCTTCGGTCTCTGTCTCTCCATCGTTGCCAAGCAACAACTGCTTCACGTCAGGTATTTTCGCCATGCTCAAACCGCATGGGTCATAGGCCATGATGTCGTAGAAATTGCTGCCGAAGTCCGTATCAAGCAGTCGCATATAGAGTTGTATCTGCTGTTCGATATGTTCTTCGCTGGTGAGTGAATCCATCTGCTCGGGCGTCAGGTCCAAATAGGCAGGACCATGCTCCATCAGGTAGGTGGCAATATCCATCAGCATCAGCGGGTCTATTTCGCTGAAGAAATTATCAATAATGTTGGCATTATCCTGCTCCTGCACTTTGGCTACGAAATAATCCATAGCCTCGGTCAAACGATCTGCATCGGATATGCTGTCCTTGCTGACAACCTGCACAAAAACCTTGTCCTTAATCTTGAGGTGAGTGAAAGTGGTAGCCATCGTGCCATCTTCATTCATGGTTTGTGGCAACAATTTGAAAATGTTCTCCTCCAACTGACAACGTGTGGTCAGGTATGTGAAGGTGGGTATGGTCAAAATCAAAAAGACCCAGATAATCCACTTATGTCGGCTCAAATAATCAAATAATTTCATTTTTGGTAGTTACTTTTATTTTTCAAACAGACTAATTTATGATTTGCCAATATACTCTATTGTCTTTTATTCAGTTGTATATGACGGGTTTAATAATGCAACCACTGGATAAAGTCAGTAGGGTCGGTTGAGAATGCAAATGGCGCAGAAATCTTATTGCCTTGCGCATCCAATTGGATGTAATAAGGCTGCGCGTTGGCACCATATATTTCGGCTTGAATCTTGGAATTCTTATCGCCAATCCCATCACGCTTCTCGTCGACATAGAGGGTGATGCACACGTAATTCTGCAGATGCTCTTTGACGGTCTCGTCGGAAAGCACATATGCCTCCATCTTACGGCAGTTCACGCATCCGTATCCTGTGAAGTCGAGTAGCACGGGTTTGTTTTCCTGACGTGCGTAAGCCAATCCCTCTTCGTAGTCGAAGAAGACCTCGCGTCCCTCGATAGGCATCGGTGGCGCAAAGGCAGAGATGGCTTTGACCGGAGCACCCATGACGCCAGGTGCCAGGTAGATAGCAAAAGCGATAGATGCTGTCGCAATTACACCACGCAAAATCTTGCGAACGGTGGTCAGTTTGTGAATACCCCACAACAGATAGATACCTGTAGCCAGGAAGATAATCGTCCAGAGGAGTATAAACAGCCAACGAGGAAGTATGCCCCAACCATATGCCATGTCGGCAACGGAGAGGAACTTGAGCGAAAGTGCCAACTCGAGGAAAGCGAGTGTAACCTTGAATCCCTTCATCCAATCGCCTGATTTAGGCGCTTTCTTGAGGACATTAGGGAACATGGCAAAGAGTGAGAAAGGTAGTGCCAATGCTATGGCAAAACCCAACATACCCATCGTAGGTGCCAGCAAACTTTGTCCGGCGGCTTCTACCAGCAAGGTACCGATGATAGGACCTGTGCAGCTGAAGCTGACGATTACCAATGTGAACGCCATGAAAAGGATGCTCAGGAAGCCGTTGCTGGATGAGGAACGACTATCCATGCGTGTGGACCATGATGAGGGGAGGGTTATCTCAAACAAACCGAAGAAAGAGAGCGCGAAGATAACGAGTATAGCGAAGAAAATCAGATTCACTATAGCATTGGTTGACAATGCGTTAAGCGCCGAGGCTCCAAAGAGAACCGTTACCAACAAGCCCAATCCGACATAGATGATGATGATAGCCAATCCATAGAGGATAGCGTCTTTTACGCCGTTTTTGTTGGCCTGCTTCAGTACGGCTTCGGTCAACTCAGTACCCGCCTCTTTGGCAGCTTTCTTGGCCGTACGTTCTGCACGCTTGAGGAAGAAAGATACAGTCATCGGGATGATAGGCCAAACGCATGGTGTGAAGATGGCGAGCAGACCAGCCAGCAGACCCATGACAAAAATCCACCAAAGTGAGGTGTCCGGTGCGATATATCCCATGTCGTCCACCATCTCCACTTCGCTTGTCTCGACCGGTGCGCCAGCTTGCCATTCCCATGTCTTAGGTGCAAGGCACATCATGTCGTTGCATGCCATGAACATCACGGTACCCGACAATGTGTCAGGTTGTGTGGTGGCAACCAACTGAGTGAAAGTGGCAGTTTCCTCATAATAGGTGAGCTCCATTTCGAAGTTCTCGTCATAGTTCTTGTGAACGGGAGAGTCGGTGGTGGTGCTACCAATGAGGTCGGTGCTATTGTACTGAAATTCAGTAGCAACCGGTCCATCTTCCGGAATGTCTTGCGTATAGAGGTGCCAACCCTCATCGATGGTGGCTGTGAGTTGAATCTGCGCGACAGAGTCGTTGAGAGCAGTTACGGCTTGAGACCAATGGATAGGATCCACGATTTGTGCCATAACCATCATCGGCATCAGGCAAAGTATGGTGAAGAATTTTTTCATTGTTGTCGTTTTGCTATTTGGCAAGAGAATATTTTTGTCTTTTACTTATTTGGCAAGTGGTTGACTTTGTAGTAGTATTGATGTTTTCAGATAAGAGTGGCGTCGCTTGGCATTCTCCAATCTCCACGAGGGGAAAGACTGACGAATGTAACCTTTGGTCCGTCCGGCATACAACTGCGTTTGTATTGCTGCTGGAAGAAGCGTCGCATAAATGTGTTGAGCCATTTTTCTATGGTCTCGCTGTCATAGACATCTATGAAGGCCTGTTCTGCCATGTATTGGATTTTCTCGCGAGTGAAGCCATAGCGCATGGTGTAGTAAATGAAGAAATCATGCAATTCGTATGGTCCGACCTTGTCTTCGGTCTTTTGCGCGATAGTGGTTTGCAGTTCGCCTTCAATACCTGCATTTTCGTCGGCAGGTAGCAATTCGGGTGAAACAGGGGTGTCGATGATATCGTGCAGAATCACTCCAATCTCTCCACCAAAGATGTTGTCAGCCGCATAGTTGACAACGGCCTTAACGAGCGTTTTTGGTACTCCGGCATTGACTCCGTACATGGACATTTGGTCGCCGTTATAGGTGGCCCAACCCAATGCCAATTCGCTCAAGTCGCCAGTACCGACTACCATTCCGTTGTATTTGTTGGCCATGTCCATTAATATTTGCGTGCGCTCGCGCGCCTGCGCGTTTTCATAAGTAATGTCATGTTGGCTGATGTCGTGTCCAATGTCCTGGAAGTGCTGGATGACGGCATCTCGTATAGGAATCTCGAACATGGTGATGCCTAATTGCTCCATCAGATGGAGTGCGTTCTGGTATGTTCTGTCAGAAGTACCAAAGCCCGGCATGGTGACTCCAATCACTTTTTTGCGATCATATCCCAGCATGTCTGCTGTGAAGCAGGCAACGAGAAGTGCGAGTGTCGAGTCCAAACCACCGCTGATGCCGATGACCATGCTTTGCGCATGGGTATGTTCCCATCGTTTTGCCAATCCATTGGTTTGTATAGCGAATACATCGCTGAAGAAGAGTTCGCTATCTTTACCTTCCGGCACAAAAGGATGTGCGTCGAACTGACGATGCAGGGCCAATGTAGGTTGTGGATACTCGAGTGGGGTAGCATATATTTTTCGATACTGTCCCAGATGATCGCATGTGAAATTGGTGTTGCGTTGACGATCGGTACGTAGTCGCTCAATATCAATCTCGCCAATAATCATGGATGATTGGCGTTGGAACCGTTCTCCTTCGCAAAGCATGTCTCCATTCTCGGCAATATATGTGCTGCCCGAGAAAACCACATCTGTCGTACTCTCGCCCACACCTGACGAGCTGTAGACGTAGCCGCAATGGACACGAGCAGACTGCTGCGTGATCATCTGACGACGGAACGCGTGTTTGCCCGTGATGCAGTTGGATGAACTGAGGTTGAAGATAATCTCCGCTCCCTGTATTGCCAATTGCGTGCTTGGCGGTAGAGGTGACCAAAGGTCCTCGCACATCTCAATGCCAAACGTGAATGAAGGTGTGATGAACAAAAGGTCCGGTCCGAAAGGCACATCTCCGCAGAAAAGATCCAGCGTATCCACGTTGCAGTCTCGTCCCGGTGTGAACCAACGTTTTTCGTAAAACTCAGCCGTATTAGGCAAGTTAACTTTAGGCACAACTCCAACGATGTCTCCGTCGGTCATGACAAAGGCGCAGTTGTAGAGGTTGTTATCCACCTTGAGTGGCGCTCCCACAATGACGATAATCGGTAAATCTTGAGTAGCCGCACAGATGGTTTCAAGTGCCTGCATCGCGTTATGCTGTAGTTGCTGTAGGAAAAACAAATCGGCGCAAGTGTAGCCCACGACGCAAAGTTCGGGGAAGGTGATGACCTGTACTCCCTCATCGGCAGCTTCTCGTATCTGCTGGATGATTTGCTGGGTGTTGTATTGTGCATCGGCCACTCTCATTTGTGGCACGGCTGCTGCTACACGCACATAACCTAAGTTGTTCATATTTACTGAATCTTAAAAATCGTATATTTTTTTGCCCCAAAAATTGGTCTGGAGACCCAGAGAAGACGCGATCAAGATCGCATGAAGACGGCTTGAAGACGGCTTCAAGACCCGTAGTAGGTCTCTTTTCTTAAAAATCGTATATTTTGAGGCATTATTGTCTAATGCAAAAAGAGGAATGGGTAGAACATGATCCAACTGCTTAAAGTGGCAGGTAAATCAGTTTTTTGGTTTTGAAAAACTCCTCTTTGAAGTAGGCAGAAAGTTCTTCGGTCTCGACGATGTGTCGGAATGGGAATATTTCCGCCTGCAGTTCGCCTCCCTTCAGGACAATGAGTCCATTGGGCATGGCATTTTGCTGCGTTTTGCTAATGTTTTTTGTGACAAGTTTTTTGAGGTCTCCCAAAGGCATAACCGCTCTTGAGACGATAAAATCATATTTGCCTTTTTCCTCTTCTGCCCGAAGTTGCTTGATGGTGACGTTTTTCAGGCCAATCGCATTAGCAATTTCGGTTGCCACTCGTATCTTTTTTCCAATCGAATCAATCAGCGTGAATTGTACTTCGGGGAATAGAATAGCGAGGGGAATACCCGGAAAACCGCCACCTGTACCGATGTCCAAAATGGATGACCCTGGTTGGAAGTTGATTCTCTTGGCAATAGCCAGCGAGTGCAAGATGTGATGCTCGTAGAGATTGTCGATATCTTTGCGAGAGATGACGTTGATCTTGGCGTTCCACTCGGGATACTCCTGCCCAAGGGCAGCGAATTGCTGCTCTTGGGTAGGAGTGAGTGTAAAATATTTATGGATTAATTCCATTGTTGTTTGTTTTTGTTCGAAAAAGACATAGGTCGAGTGGTGGTATTATTCCTCAGGAGCCATGTTGGTGAATACGTTTTGCACGTCTTCGTCCTCCTCAATCTTGTCGAGGAGTTTCTGTACCCCTTCGCGTTCTTCAGGAGTAACGTCCTTGAAGTCGTTAGGAATACGAACGAATTCAGCCGATTTGATTTCGAAGTTGTTTGCCTCGAGATATTTCTGGATGTCAGAATAGCTCTCGAATGCGCCGTACATGATGATGTTTCCCTCTTCGTCCTGTCCTAATTCATCTACACCGAAGTCGATGAGTTCGAGTTCGAGTTCGTCCATGTCCACCTCTTTAGGCTCGCAGGTGAAGACACACTTGCGGTCGAAGAGGAACTGTAGACATCCCTGTGTTCCGAGGTTTCCACCATGCTTGGTGAAATAGCTTCGTACGTTTGCTACCGTACGGTTGTTGTTGTCAGAAAGAGTTTCTACAAAGATAGCGATACCATGTGGTCCGTAGCCTTCGAAGTTGATTTCCTTATAGCCTTCAGCGGACTTGTCGGTAGCTTTCTTGATAGCGCGGTCGATGTTATCTTTAGGCATGTTCTCGGCCTTAGCCTGCTTGATCAGCACGCGTAGACGAGGGTTACTGTCAGGATCAGGACCACCGGCTTTAACCGCGATGGTGATTTCTTTTCCGATTTTTGTAAAAACTCGTGCCATGTGACCCCAACGGGCCATTTTAGTTGCTTTGCGATATTCAAATGCGCGTCCCATAATTAATTTTATTTGTTTATTGTTATTGATATTTGTTTTCAGTCATGTGCCCCGTGGTATGGGGATTTTTTTAGTCTTGTTTTTTTTCAGCTTTCTTCTTCCAACCCCAAACGATGGCCAAGCCCATCTCCATGTTCAGTCCCGGCGTCTTGTATGGAATTCCGTTGGCGTACCATGTGGGAATGTAGTCAGCAGCGAGGGTGAGGGCGATAGGTCCTCCACGCAGGCCGATAGCTGCGCCGAAGTTGCTCCAACGGCCGTTGAGGAAAGAGTATGACAAGCTGGCGTTGAACCAGCTGGTAGGCCGAACGGCAGCTCCCAGAGTAACCTCTTCGTACCATTGTTTGTTGTAGAGCATAGTGCGTGAGTACAAACCAACACCCAAGAGGTTGTCAAAGAAATTGGCGTCTACTCCGACATTGAATTTCATCGTCAATGGTGCGAAGAACTTGTCCTTGGAATCCTGTTGAGTCAACGCATTCTGGTACACGTGAGTGAGGCGTGTGGTTATGGTATCCATGAGGATGTCGGTACTGAAGACTCCTTCGTTGTCCAAATAGTCTTTTGTATCGATGGAACCAATGCCCTCAAAGTTGCCGTTTACCTGATACTTGTAGTCTCTGCCTTTGTTCCAGAAAATGCCACCCAAGTCGGTCATTGAGGCCGAGATAGTGACCATCTTATGGGGTGTGATGGTGATACCCAAATCAGCAGCAACACCCATTCCTGATGGTTTCAGAAATTCGGTTATCTGACTGGGCAAGAAGTTTCCTCCTTGTGCCCACTCGGTAATGGACTCACCATTCAGGTTTGCAGGGAAATTGAGAGGTCCGGCTATGCGCAGGTTACCTGTTCCCATGAGGGTCCAACGCTCAGGTGAAGCATCCAGCGCAAGCGCCTGGTTTGTCATGCCAGCATACATGGCCCCCATCAGCATCTTCACTTTCGCACCCCATCCAATCATCTTATGTTGGCGGCTATATCCAATGCTGAGTGAGGTGTAGGCCTGCATATTCATTCCCAAACTTTTGAGGTTGAAATTGTTGTTGCCTTCTAGGTTAGCCATTCCTTCCAAGGCAAATTTCATCAAATCGCGTGGCAGGTTGATGCCGGCATCCGCGGTCATGTCGATACCTACGTGCAGGTAGTCATCATGTTTCATACGGAAACCGAAGCCCAATAGGCTGGTTGACATGTTGGCGCGAAACAGGGTGTTAGGACGTAATGCGTCCAGCAACTTATGCTGCGATTCGGGATGTAATGCTGTGATGGTTTGACCATTCTGCTCAAAGATGAGGTCGCTCATCGTCAGCGAGTTGTTCATGAAAGAAAAATTCGTGCGCGAGATCAACGGCAAATACACATAGCCGTCTGTGATGGGCTGAAAAGCCGGGTTGAAATAGTGCCGCTGTGGCGCCATGGTCAACATTTGGGTGGTGTTTACCTCCTGTGCGCCCATCTGGGAAGTAAGTGCGAGAAGGGCTGCAATTACCAATGATTTGCTTATCTTTTTCATCGTTTGTTCTTCTTAATGGGAATTGTTACATTATTTACCTAATTCCATTTTGAGGTATGCTGCGGCATTGGCTGTCACGGACAGTTGCAATTCTACCGCAGTACCTTTGGTCATGGCCACAGGATAAACCACTTGTTTGTTTTGCAATTTGTTTTGGTCGATGTCGTTGATGCCCAGTTCGAACACCATTTTGTCGATTTGCTTGAGACGCTCGACCTGTTCAGGAGTGGCAGACAGCACGATAGTTGATACGCCAGGCTCAGTCACCTGACCATTGGCATCGTAGGCGGTAGGTGCCGCAACCAGCAATTGGTTGTTCTGAACGAAGTCCAATGGCAGTTCATGCCCCTCGTTGTCGAGGAAGATGTATTTTGCGCTCAGGTCAAATGGAATATAGCTGCGAATCAGCGCCACAATCTGTACTTTCTTTACGTCCAATTGATCCAGAACGGCGATGCTGTCGTAGTTGATGCCCTTGAACTCAACGGCAACCGTATCTTTGAACGACAATTTCGTTCCGGGATTGAAGGTGAATGGCAGGGTGATACCTGCGGTCATCTTCATGTTGGTGGTCTTACTCATGCGTTGCGCGCCAGCCTGACTATTGTCAGCGTCGATAGTCAATCCGATGTCAAAACGCTCAGGCGAAGAAGCAATCAGTTTGTCCAGGGTTCCCAAGTTTTTGTCGAGTGTGATGGTACTCTCTGCCATCTCGTACAGGTCTGCATCGGGAGAGATGGAGTTGAGTTTCCATACATAGGATTCAGCGCCATTGAATTGCGCATGTGTCACCTGTCCACGGCTGTTGTAGGCGTCCAGTTTGTGGATAGTGGCCCGTAGAGGAGCAGCCACGTTGTGGGCTAAACTCAGATTGATCTGTGGTTCAGCTACCGGCAGACAGATGTCTTCTCCAAAATATTCCCAAATTCCGGCGAAGGTGAAGTTGGTGTCCATCTCTAATTTTGCCGTCTCGCCCAGTTGTCCGTAGATGGCGTTGATATCGGCAGTCTTGAGCGCCATCTGGTAGTGCAGGGCTGATTGGTCTTCCAGTTTGATTACATAGTCCTTTGGCACAAACAACTTGAAACTCAACTCGATGTTGATGTTTTTTTGTTGGGTCAGGTCCCAGTTGAAATTTTGGATTGTGAATTCAATATCTTGACCGAAATTTTTGCCGGCTAACGGTACGTCTATGTGCGTTTGACCGTTCTTTGAATGAACATTCTCAGGCAGATTGAAGCTCATCTCCTGAATGAAGTTGAAAGGAAAATCCAGTTTCTGGGTGCGTAAGTTTGCCACAAATGTCAATTCCGAAAAATCAATACTATCCATTTCGGCCTCGGTCAGTTGTGTGCTTTCGTCCATGTCAAATACGACCGGGTAGTGCAACTCCAATTCTTGTCCCGGGCTGACGAATCCCTGGCTGAAGATCTGGTCATAAATCAAGTCGTCTGCATTGGTGACGTTGGCACGTATATCTTCCAAGGCAACCGTCATCGATTCCGGCATCTCAATCTTGTTGATAAAGTCCTGCTGCAGGTCTGTCGGAACGTTTTCCCAGACAACTTTTACCGAGTCGGGAGGGGTTAAAGTTCCGGATTCGTTCATAATATCTGTTTGTATGTCAGCAGGCACCTCTGCCCAAGCCACATTTAGTGAATCGGGGATATTCTCGTCCACATATTTTTGTCTAATATCCTGCTGCAATTCTGCCGGCATGTCAATCCATGCGATGGTTAACGAGTCGGGTAGTGTGATGTACTGCTGGATTTGGTCCTTCACCGGCAGATTGGCCTCGTCCGGTAGAATTTGATTTGTGAGATCCACTGGCAGGGAGAAGGCTTGTTCCAATTCTATCTGTTGCTCGAAAACATATGTGCCGTTTTCGGTCAGATGGATGGTTGCCATCGTGTCGATTCTCAGGAAATCTCCCAAGGTGGCTCTAATGGTACCGACTGGTACCGCCAAGCCCATTTCCAACTTCATCGTTGGGTCGATGTTGTCCAAGTCAACTTTGGCTTTGCATGCTACCATTGCCATCGCTATCAGTAGCATCGCAGCGATTGTTTTGAAATGACGCTTCATGTTTTGTGAATTTGAGTGATGAATTATAGTAAGGACATTGCCTTGAATTTGTTACTTTTGTGTTATTTAGTATGATGGTGCTTGCGTGACTTCGATTCGTTTATTTGTTCTTATCGCGCGTCTTTTACGCTCGCACTTGCGTTCGCGCATACATAAATAGTGTGCAAAGTTACTCATTTTTTTTTAATCTCACAACTTTTTTTGAGTTTTTTCTATTTTTTTTAGTATATACTTGCATATTCTGTTTTTTTTTGGTATCTTTGCAAACTTTTCTTACGTGATGCGTGCGTGCGAATGTACTCGTGGGGGCGTAAGAGGTTAAATACAAAGGGTGTAGAACCCCAGGCATAATACTATGACAGCTATTGAGTTTGAAAATATCAGTAAACAATATCGTTTGGGCTTGGTTTCGACCAAGACCTTGAGCCATGATTTGGACCGATGGTGGAAGACGACAATTTTGCGCAGGGAGGATCCGTATTTGAAGATAGGTGAGACCAATGACCGTACCAGCAAGGGCTCGTCCGAATATGTTTGGGCTTTGAAGGACATTAACTTCAAGGTGGAGCAGGGCGATGTTGTGGGAATTATCGGTAAAAATGGCGCGGGCAAAAGTACGCTTCTGAAGTTGCTGTCTCGTGTTACGGCTCCTACAACGGGCATGATTCGGGCACGTGGTCGTATTGCTTCGTTGCTTGAAGTGGGTACGGGTTTTCATGAGGAAATGACCGGTCGTGAGAATATCTATATGAATGGTGCAATTTTGGGTATGACCAAGCAGGAAATCAGTCGTAAACTTGATGAGATTGTGGATTTTTCGGGCTGCGAACGTTATCTGGATACGCCTGTGAAACGCTATTCATCCGGTATGATGGTTCGTCTTGGCTTTGCTGTAGCGGCTCATCTTGATCCTGAAATCCTCGTTGTAGATGAGGTGCTCGCCGTAGGCGATGCCGAGTTCCAGAAAAAAGCCATTGGCAAGATGCAGGACGTCTCTCGTGGTGAGGGACGTACCGTGTTGTTTGTTAGTCATAATATGCAATCTGTAAAAAATCTTTGCCATCATGGTGTACTTTTGGAACATGGAATGGTGAAGACTACCGGATGCATTGAGGATGTGGTGAATACCTATTTAAAAGAGGATATTCAGTCTCAGCGTTCAACGTGCTGGAACCCTCAAGATGGCCCATATATGACTAGTATCCGGCTCTTGGCGGCTCGTATCCCAACTGAAGAAGGAATCAGGTATGCTGGGGATGAAATAAAATTGGAATTTATCTTTGAAAGTGAGGAACCCCATGAAGCTACATATGATGTAACTTTCTTGGTGAAAGATGAGATGAATAATTTCTTATTTGAAGGAAGTACTCATTTTTCTCCACGTTTTGTTGAGCGTACAAAGGCGGGAATTTATCATGCTTATGCAACTATTCCGGCCAATCT
>JAKSNQ010000024.1 GCA_024399615.1 Paludibacteraceae bacterium
TCGCTGCCGTTACTGTTAGTAATGTTTGTCAAGATGTACTTGTAAAGGTGCTTACGAAGCAGACGATGAGAGGTTCCCATTACAAGTTCTAGACCTGTCTGTTTGACTTTTTCATAACAAGAGGGTGCGTCACATGGCGCACCCTCTTGCTTAAAATCACCATTATGGTAATGGGTAGCCAACGGTGTGAAAACCGTTGGCTACTGTTTGTTACTTCACAACGAGCTTAGATTGGTACTGCTTGTCGCCAGCGGTGATGCGAACGGTGTAGATACCTGCAGCCGAGAGGGCTGGTATGCGACCGTTTGCAGCAGAGCTGCGTGCAACAAGTTTACCAACAGCGTCGTAAACGTGAACGAGGTAATCGTCGGTCAGATCAAGATCGGTAAGGATGATAGCCTCCTGGCCAATGTTAACCGGATTAGGAGCAATCTCGAGGTCATAAACCTGAACATTCTCCAGACCAGTAGCAGCGACAAGGATAATCGTTACGAACTTGTCGCAACCATCCTCGGTAGCGAGTGTCTGCTCGTAGGTACCTGCCTTGGTGTAGGTTTGTGCACCATATACGAATGGTTCGCCTTCAGCTACCTGACCACGAATCGTATCGTATTCAACAGGGTTAACCAGCAATGTCACTTCGATGACTTCTGAGCAACCATCCTCGGTCTGAATGGTATCACGATATACACCGGCCTCGGTAAGACTGAAGAGGTTGTCGTGCAAACCAGGGATAGCTACAGGGTAGTTGAATACCTGGTTAGAGCAGATATCATACTCTTCACGTGTTACAATAGGAGCAGCGTAGCTCAAGTAGAGTGTGGTGACAGAATCACAGCCATTGCGTAGCGTGGTTTCGGTGTAAACACCAGGCTCGTAGATGAGTTCGTTGTTGAAGAAGTAAGACTGACCCGGGCAGATAGAGTCATAGATCTCGGCGTGTGTACCACGTACGGTGAGACGTACGGTGATAACGCTATCGCAGTCGTAAGGACTAGCGGCAACGCGTGTGTAAACACCAGAAGTGTAGAGGATGGTGTCGCCGAAGATGTATGGTGTACCCTCACATGTCTGTGCGCTGTACTCGCGAACGACGTTAGGTACGAAGAGCGTCAAGGTGACGGTACTGTCGCAACCAGCGGCGTTGGTGAGCTGACGTACATATGGAGTAGTACGTAGTGGATCTGCACTTGCGATGTTGAAGCCATAACCAGAGTAAGGCTCGTTAGCGCAAACGGTGTCGCGGAATTCCGTAACAGAAGGAGCATTGACAATGAGCTTCAATGTACGAACGGTATCGGCAGCGAGATTGGTCTGAGCCAATTCAGTCATGGTGAAGATACGTTCACCAGGAGTGAGTCTTGACTGTGGAATCTCGAATCCGTAACCAGAGTAGTCGTAGTTGCTACATGTCTGGTCAACAACGGTATCAGCAAATGCGATCTTCGAAATGCGGATGTCGTCAACCGAAGCATAGTAGTTGTCTGAGCCACCCTTATAACGGAATGCGAGGCGATCGCCAGGATTGAGCTCGAGGTTATCGATAGCCTTCTGGGTCATCATGGAAGCGAGTGTGGTAGTGGTTACCAGGGTCTCCTCGTTGTCAGCGTTGAACTTCACAACCTGAACAGGACCATTACTATAGGTGCTGGTGCCCTCGTTGCGATAGTAGAAGCTCATGCGCACAGTGGTGCTCTCGGTGATGTCAAGAACAGGCAGGAATGCGTAGATGTACTGACTACCAGATGACTTGAAGAACAATGCATTGTCACCACTGCTTACATAGGATGGGTTAGCAGTCAGGAATGCCTGTGGATATTCATAAGGACTCGTGACTGCCTGGTTGTTAACAAAGTTCCAGCAGTATGGCAGAACGATGTCAGCAGCATCAGGCGTTGTCGCGTAAACAGGCAGATCCTCGGTGTTGTAGCCCTCCTCAAAGTCCTCAGCGTATGGCAGGCTGATAGCCATACATGCGGTGCGGAATGAGAATGCAGAACTCCATGCTGTGGTATCGCTTTCCAGGATAGAACGAACCTGAATAGTGTACGTTGAGTTAGGTGCAAGACCTGTCAATTCGATCGTGTCGGTAGCGGTCTCAAGGATTTGGTTGCCAAGTGAAACCTCATTCTTGATGGTGTTAGGACATGAGTTCCATGCGATAACAGCGCTATTTGCCTCCGCACTTACGAGCTCGAAGTTCATTGGTGCCCATGCAGAAGTAGAGAGGAAGTGGATGCCCCAAACCTGTGCAAGGTCATCGCCATCGTCACCTGAACTATCCTTCCTGTAAGTCCAGCGGAAGTTGTAAACACCCGGCTCCAAAGCCACCGTATAGGTGCCAGTTTCGCCAGCGCCATTACCAATCTCACCATTGCTGCCGAGTTCGGTAACAAGCGCGTTGTTGATGAATACAGACAGGTAGTCCCAGCTCTCCTCACTTGAAGCATAGTAGTTGAATGAGAATACACCCACTTCACCCTCAGCCACAACGACGGTAGCCGACATATCTGAGGTTGTGCTAGGAACACCCTGGTTGGTAGATTGCATCTTGTCGAGACCATCTGCGCTCACTTGTTCCCAAGGATACTCACCCGTTACTTCGAGGTAGATATCAGAAATAGCGCTGAAGTCAATATACTTAATGCTCTTGACAGGAGTCCAAGGACTGGTCTCGTTCTCGCTGCAGATAGTGCGAGCGTAAACATCGTAGAAGTTGTTCTCTACGAGGGTTACCTGAGGCACGATGAACAGCGTCTTGCTGAGTGCGTCCACCACTTGTGCTCCTTCGGCGTTAGGATCGAAACCTTGCGCGCCGAATGCAACCTGCCACAGCTCGTGTTCAGGATCGTTGTCGGTGATAGCGATAGCTACCTGATCAGGAGCGATGCTCATTACATCCACGCGGTCAGGCTTGTCGCAAGCAGGAACCTCCTCGATGACAACGTTGTCCAGATAGAATGGATAGTCGCTGTCAAAGATACGCTTCACGATGAGTGAGAGAGTGGCATCCTCTTCAGGAGTGAACAGATAATAGTGTGAGTACTGACCAGAAGGAATGGTACCACCTGCAATCATGTTGCAGAATTCTACGACAGCAGGGCTGTTAGCGTCTGCAGCCATATAGATATGTGTCTCATCCTCGTAGTAATCATAGAGCGTATGCTCGGTGTCGAACTTGATACGGTAGGTCTTACCAGCCTCGAAGAGTGCCTGTGGTGTAGCGAGAGCTGCCACGTTTCCATAAGACTGATAGTTGATATATGCACGACCAGACTCTATCGACCATACAACAGAAGAGCTACCTGCCGTGTGTATGTTGTTCCAGCAGTCAGGAATAGAAGTTACATTGTTGAAGTCCTCATACAAAGGCAACTCCATAGCCAAACATGGTGTCTGGAATACGTATGCAGCCGACCAAGCTGTACTATCGTTGGTAGCCGCGAAACTGCGTACGCGGAACTGATAGGTTGTAGCTGGCTCCAACTCGGTAACATCCAGATAGTTATCTGTAGTGGTGAAGTAGTCGTTGAGGTTATCAGACATGAGTCGAACCTGATGACGAACCGCGTCGTTACATCCCGCCCAAGTCAACTTAGCAGAGTAAGGAGTTACGTCGGTAGCAGCGAGGCTGAGAGGAGTGAAGAAGGTAGATGCCTGAACCTGAATGTTCCAGATCTGTGCCTTATCGTCACCCTGATCACCCGAGCTGTCCTTGTGGTAACGCCAACGTACCTGGTGTGTACCCTCTGACAGATCGAATGAGTAAGTACCGGTTACACCAGTAGAGTTACCCTTCTTGCCGAAGGTAGTGTTGTAGTTGGTGTAGGTAGGATCATCGATGTACATGCAGAGGTAGTCATAGGTGGCCTCACTGGATACGTAGTACTCGAAGCTAACCGTTGCACGTGTACCTTCAGGAACGACGAAGGTGGCCTCAATGTCAGAATTTGAGCTTTGTACACCCTGGTTGGTTGACTCGAGACGAGAACCATTGATGGTCCAAGGATAGCTTCCAACACCCTGCATAGGAACTGATGTAACAGCAGAGTAGTCCACATACTTGTATGAAACAGGACCGAACCAACTGCTGGTCTCGTTCTCGTCGCATACGGTGCGAACATAGATGTCGTACTCGTTTCCGGAGATGAAGCTGCCCGGAATGGTGACGTTCTTGTCAGAAACGAGAACCGGAGTGCCGGTTGCACCAGCGCCTCTGGTAACCACCATTACTTCCCAAGCATTGTGAGCAGATACACTGTCGTTGATGAGCAAGTTCATAGTAGTGCCGGTAGTTGCCAAAATGGTAATGCCCTGAGGACGCTCGCATGATGGGATAGGCTCTACGACGATATTGTCAAGGTAAGCAGTGGTCTGCATGTTGTTAATGCGCAGGATAGGGAACTTACCGGTTCCGGTGTATGCCGTGAAGTCAGCAACGTAGGTAGCAAATGCAGAGCTGTTAGGCGTGATGGTATCTACATAGGTGATTGTTGCACCTACGGCGTCAGCCACACCGATGACAATGTCACCAGCAGCAGAAGCAGCAGATTTCTTTGCATCAATCAAGAAGCGATAATCCGCCAAGTTCCCAGTAATCTCAGGCATTGCGAAGATGCCGGTGAATGGAGAGTAGTCGTATGCATACATGTACCAACCTTGTGTGCCATCCACACCGCCAGACAAGCTGACACTTGGATAAGAACTGTTGGTAGTACCCAATGATACCCAGCCGGCCAGGATTGGCTCAACATCGAAGGTCTCATAGATTTCGTCCACAGCCACTGGAGTGGTGAATGCGTTAGCAGAAACCCAAGCAGACTTCTCGTCCGGACCGCAAACGCGGCGTACATAGACGGTGAATTCAGATGCAGGTGCCAGGTCAGTAAGCAACAAAGTAGGATCGCTGACTGCAACCGGAGTAGCTTCCTGGTCGTCAATGACATACTCCCATGCGGTAGCCTCCTCGCTGTCCACAATCTGCAGTTTCACCGTGGTAGAGGTGAGCTCGCTAAGACGGAGAGCAGTTGGCTTCATACATGCCGCAGCAGTTCTGAGCTGGATGTCATCGATGTCCATACGATACATACCATAGTCTGAGGTAGCAACGAACTTCAGTACGATAGTAGAGTTGTCAGGTACGGTGAAGTTCACCTCATATTCTTCCCAATTTGCGGTACCCACTTCGTCTGCCACAATTTGCATTGGGAAGGTCTGGCCACCATCGGTTGAAACATAGACATCAAGTGTTGCTTCATCACCATTCTTGAGGAAGAAAGAGAGAGTCAGGTTGGTAGCATCACCATTGGTAACAGCCGGAGAGATGAGTGTACCGGTTTCGCCGTAACCAGCGGAGTAAGCGTTGAAGCGCAAGCAACCGCCGGTGTGACCATCGTAATAGTAGTTGAAGTTATACTCATGGCTGCAGTCGCTGACGCTGTTGTCCCAGCAATCTGGAACACCGCTTGTGATGTTGTTGAAGTTAGCAACCAATGGCAACGGAGTTGCACCACAAGAAGTCAGGAATGATACAGAGCGCCATGCAGACTCGTTTCCAGGAGCACATACTCGACGTACGTAAAGCGTGTAGCGGGTCTGTGGAGTAAGACCGGTAAGGTCAAATACGCTGTTGTAAGTAGCTACAGGAGTAGCATTTACATCATTGAGCACATATTCCCATGCCGTACCTTCTGCGTCGTTGATAACAACGGTAGCCGAGTTCTCGGTGATACCCTCAACGCTGACGCTCTGAGGACGCTCGCATGAAACAGGTGCGCTGATAACGATATTTGAGATGTGGAGGTCGTTGTCGCCACCGGATACGGTCGATTCACCGTAGAATGCTACACGAACGGTCTGACCAACGTATGCGCCCATTGGCAACTCGAAGTGAGAGCCGGCAGCATCGATTTCGTCATATACATAGTCTGCACCTTCCGCATTGCTCCATACGGTAGCATTCGCCATAGTCCAGGTGTTGCCATCGGTAGAGACAGCTACGATGAAGCGGTCGTCTGCCTGGTTGCCAGGAGTAATGGCGCCAGTGCCACCATAGGTGGTCAATGCTGCATCGAACGACAAGGTAGCCTGTGCATCGCTGATGGTGATGGATGGGGTTACGATCCAGTAGTTGCAGGTTGTTCCATACACGTTCACTTTCACGCCACCATCGGTGAATACGTTGGTGTTTCTGTTCCAACCAGAGGTGGTGGTAGAAGCAGCAGCGGTAGAAACGCCGTCGGTGAAGGTGAGGTAGTAGCGGCTCCAGCAATCGTCGATACCGTTAGCGAAGTTCTCCTCGAATGGCAAAGTGAAGACGTTACATGGCGTTTTGAAGGTTGCGGTGCCACCAATAGCGTCAGATTGCTCGGTCTCAGAGCAGAGAGCGACGAGCGAAACGCTCAGCGAGTAGTCGCTGGCAGGAGCCAGACCTTCGATGGTGTACTCAGGAGTAGTGACTACGACGGTTGTCTCAGCCTCGTTGTTGACCTGATAGGTGAGTTGCCATGAAGTCTCGCTACCACCTGCATTCCATGTCAACTTAACAGACTCGGTTTCAATAGCAGCGATAGCGAGTCCGGTTGGCTTGAGACATGATGGAGCTTCGTCGATGATAATGTCATCGAAAGCTGCATACCAGTTGCTTGCGGTACCACCTACATAGACAATGGCAGCGGTGAGATACTGCATTGCAGGGAAGATCACCTCAGCCTGAGTCTTGGTAGTAGTCTGTGGCAGGGTGTCCAGAGCTACGAAGGTAGCGGTGTTTGCTGGGTTGGTCAGATAACCAACTACAAACTTACCGGAAGAAGCCGATGTGCTCTCGGTACGATGGGTTACGCGCAGACGAGTTACCGTGTTTGCAGCGTTGATGGTAGGCAGGATGTTGTAAACTTTCTCCTTACCATAGAACATCATACACTTGTTCGAACTGCTTGCATATAAGCTGCTGGTCATGATTGAACCTACAGAGGTTCCTTCTGCTACGATGTTCCAGCAATCAGGCGCAACGCGCTGAGCTGCAGCAACAGAGTATGATGAAGCAGGAGCACTATATGAGTCGAAGTTCTCAGAGAAAGGCAACGCGCTGAGCGAACATGGTGTCTTGAATGTCAACCAAGAAGACCATGATGAATTCTCGCCATCGCAAATCGCGCGTACGCGCACTTTATATGAGGTGTTGCCCTCCAGACCTTGTGGGGTGAATGGCTTCTGTACGTTACCGGCGAACAGCACTTCATCGGTGAGAGTAGCCACCTCAGCATAGTGTGCAACTGCGTCAGAAACCCAGTCAACGACAGCATCTTCACCTACGTGCTGAACGTCCAATGCGGTAGGCTTAGGACAGGTCTCTGCAGAAGCTACGCTGATAGCATCGAAGCTATAGGTAGCGCTGTCTGACATCGAGATGACAACGTACTGTGCGTTAGCCCAATCGGCATAGTCAGGAGTAGCCAGAGCTGCCAGTGAGAAGCGATACTCTTTCCAGCTGCCAGCAGATGGGATAACGATCTCGCCCAGGTCAATGTAGGTAGCCACGTCGCTTGGGTCTGTCATCACACCGATGGTGAGAGGCTTAAGTGCTCCGTGGTAACGAGCTGCGGTCAGGTTGATAGCCAAGCTTACCTCATAGTCTGCCAATGTGGTGGCGTTGAGACGAGGTGATACGAGCATACCTGCAATCGAGTCGTTATATACCTGCAGTGCCTTTGCATTGTCAAACGCAGCGCTCGTTGCACTCATGCTCACGGCGTTACCGATGACCTTCCAGCAGAGCTCAGCACCCGGATTCTCGAAGCTCTCAACATAAGGAATCTCGCGAGCTTCGCACTCGGTACGGAACACAACTGCCTTGCTCCAATCAGATGGATTCTCGCCGCAGTGTGAACGAACGTATGCAAAATATTGGGTGTTTTGAGTCAGGTTGTCGAAGGTGACGGTTGACTCGGTAGCGGTCATATGAGCGAGTGCGTTTTCTACCGACATCACAGACTGTGGCTCGGTGTAGAGAACGACTTCCCAATTATCAGCACCGGTGTTGTTCCAGTTCAGAACAGCGGAAGTGCTGGTGATGGTGCCCATGTTGAATACCGAAGGCTCAACGCAACCTACGTCCTGACGGCTGATCTCAAGAATCTTCGACTGGCTGTCACCATAGCTATCGTATGCGTATGTACCGCTGTACATGTGGCGGAAACGGATAGTGTGGATGCCTGGAGTGGTGAAGACTACGTTGTATGAACCGCTGACGTCATAGTCACCATAGGTACCTGCGTTCTTACCAAATGCAGCGTCATAGTTGCTGTTGGTAGGCTCGTTTTCGTCGATGTAGATGACGAAACCTTCGTATGATGAATATGAGCTGGTGGTCCAAGAGAACGAGATGGTCGTCTTGGTGTTCTCAGGAACGTTAACCGAAGCGATAAGGTCGGAGTTCGAACTTACCACGTGCTGGTTGGTTGACGAAGCGAAATATTCACCTGCAAAGAGGTTGAGAGTCCAAGGATATGGGCCAGGCGAAGTGAACTGGATGCCACTTGCGAATACGCTCCAATCGGTATAGACGAATGTAGAAGGACCTTGCCAAACAGACTTGTCGTCATCGGCGCATACGGTACGTACATACGCATCGTAGCTGGCCTGACCGGTCATCTGGAATGGGATGGTAACGGTCGCATTCTTGTCGGTGATAGCGATAGGAGTAGCTTCGTTTGGATTGAAGCCGGTAGCACCTACCACTACTTCCCATGCGGTGTGAAGTTCGTCGCGATCGGTGATGTCAAACAGCACCTCGTTAGCTGACAGTGCAGAAGCAATCACACCCAGAGGACGGTCGCATGAAGGAACTTCCTCGATGGTGATATCGTCGATGATAGAGTAGTTGCCATACTCGCTGATACCCTCGAAGAGCAGACAAACATCGCCTGCCATAGGGATGTTAGCAACATAGTTGTACCATCCTGCGTCAGCTTCGGCAGGAACCATGATGCCATCATCAGCGGTGATGCTGTGGTGACGTGCTACGTGAATAATAGGTGTACCACCCAAGGTGTCGAGGGCGGTGGTGTTTACCCATACGCGAACACCCTCGATAGGCTTGGTGTATGAGTCACTGAAACGCTTCACCCAGAATGACACACGCAGAGTGTTAGGTGCGTCAGAGTGGAAGAATGGGGTAGCAATCACGTTGCGGTTACCAACGGCTGCATCGGCCAGTTTGGCACTACCGGTGCCAGTGTGTACGTCGGCAGCAGAAGTGTTACGTGACCAGCCGCCTGATGTTCCTGCCAAGTGGTAAGATGGTGTCCAACATGCGCCGGGGAAGGCGCTGGCATCGAAGCCTTGAGTGTAAGGCAGGTCGATAAGGTCACACTGGGTAGTGAAACGAGTGTTAGCCAGCGTTACAACATCACTAGAGTCGGTGTCGGAACATACCGCGCGCAGGGTTACATTGGTCAAATTGTATTCGGTGCTGTTGGTCAGACCGGTGATGGTGTAGCTTGGGGTTGGGCCTACT
This sequence comes from Paludibacteraceae bacterium, assembly GCA_024399615.1. Lineage (GTDB taxonomy): Bacteria > Bacteroidota > Bacteroidia > Bacteroidales > Paludibacteraceae > Colicola. Next base: position 9,518 of record JAKSNQ010000024.1, read on the forward strand.
TGTACAGTTTGTACAGGCTCGCTGTTCAGCTTGTAGGTGAGTTCCCAATGGTTCTCGGTGCCGCCGGCAGTCCATGTCAATTCTGCGGTGGTTTGGCCTACATTGCGCAGTGCAAGGCCGGTTGGCTTGATACAAGTAGGTGCCTTGCGCAGCACGATATTGTCAACACCAGCGTAGTAGTATGACGAAGCTGGCTTAGCATAGCGGATAGCCACCTGCAAGGTGCTCATTGCAGGGAAGTTGATCTCTGCGTCAGTAAAGGAAGTGCTGCGAGCCAATGTCTCAACGGCTACGAAAGAAGCGGTGTTGTTAAGGGTTGTCAGATAACCTACTACCAGGTCACCACCTGCAGTTGTGCTCTCGTATTTGTACTTGAGCAACATCTGAGCAACCTCGTTCTCTGCATCTACGGCAGGAAGGATAGCATATGCGTAATCAACGGTTGCCGTGTTGTAACCAGAGAAGAACAGACCCTTCTGGTCGAAGGTATAGCTTCCTGAAGAAGCAACCATACAGAACAACTTGTCGTCACCCTCCCAGTCCCAGCAGTCAGGCATGGCAGCCGTAGCTGGACGAGTTGAGGTGGAACCATTGCCTGCGTAGCTGTTGAAGTTCTCAGAGTAAGGCAATGTCATCACTCCGCATGAGGTCTTTGCTGTGACAGCAGGACTCCATTCGCTCTCGTCATTGGCGCCGCAAACGGACTTCACGCGCAACTGATATGCTGTGTTGGCGTTCAACGAAACCAATATAAAAGGATTGGTGTTTGCGGTAAGAGTGGTAGTGCCGTTTGCTGAGGTTACTTCCACCTTCCAGCTGGTAGCGGTACCGCGCTCGTTCCATGACAGGGTCAGCCAGTTCTCGCCAACTGCGGTTACGTTCAAACCGGTGGGGGAGATGCAGCTTGGAAGTGCACTGATGACAATCTCGTCCAGGTAGTAAGGCTGTACGCCGTCGGCTGCTGCGTTCTGGAAAACCAGTACGTACTCAGAGTATGCCAAAGCGGCATGGAGTTCAGCAGGAACTACATAGTCGATGTCTTGCCATACGTTTGTCTGAGCAATCGTACCTTCGTAGATACCCAGAACGTCGTTCAGGTCGCTGGCTGCTGCCACACCGATAGAGAAGTGGCTACCTGCGTTACCACAAACCTTTGCGGTGAGGTAGTAAGCTTGTGCTGCACCTGAGAAGACAGGCGAATAGAGGAAACCGCCCTTGTCCCCGGTTGCGTTCATCTTCACCGCGTTGCCGGTACCATTGTTTGGTGCTGACTGCACGATAGGAGATACGCCTGAGGTTGACCAGCATGAAGGCAGCGCGATGCCACCATCAAAATCGGCCGTTACTGGCAACACTGATGTTGCCAAACAGGGCGTGTAGAATTCGTACTTTGCCCAATCAGAGAAGCCCTGATAATCCCAACTGCAGTCCTGACGAAGGTACGCATAGTAGTGCGAACCGGCGGTCAGACCTGTCAGAGGATATTCAAAGTTCTGAAGGGTAATCGAATCCTGGAATACAACAACACCTGCTGTCGAAGCAGTCACGCTGGCAAGGCTACCGGTCGCAATATCCTGTGATGACACGATAATGTCATACACGTGATACGTGCTTGCGGCAACATCCCACGTCAGTGTTGCTGTTGTCGCTGACAAGTTCGTCACCGACAAATCGGCGGGCTTGCTACATACGGCTTGTGTCTCTGCCACAAAACGTGGAGACAGCATTGCTGCGACAAAAGCCAATGTGCATGCTAACCGATGCAAGATTGAGTAGATTTTTGTACCCATAAAGCATTGAATTTGGTTAATAATAAAGTTATTTTTGTATGATTTTTTAATACCTGGTTGGGGGTGCTTTTATCAGCCCCGGTTCGTGATCTCCTCAGTAGTTTTCCTCAATAGTTTTTTCCTTACCGGTTCCTCCTCCATCAGTCCTCTTCAATAGCTGTTTTCAGTCGTTTTCCTCATTCGAATTCTTCTCGTTTTTGGGCCGTGCTTTTTTATGTTTTCTCATTTAAAAAATTAGGACGAGCGCGCACGCAGGTAATAGAGAATACAAAATAAAAAAACTCGACTGACACCGTCAATCGACACCCCAGACTATTACGTTTTGGCTGCAAAGATAATAAAAAAGTATCATTTGTGCAAGTTTTTGTAATAAAAAATAACGTTTTGCTGCTTTTTTTATTGTTTATCTGTCGTTTTGTAGCCGAAATTGCATAAATATACATTGAAGATGACACCCGGCATGTCGGCAGCGACAGTTTATTTGTCGTTGTCGACATGTGTGTGCATGAAGGTTTTATCTTCACAACGAGCGCTGTGAAGATGGTGTGTTTGAAAGAGGAATTCTAAAGATGTGAGATGTGCCTATTTTTCAATCCATGGAACGCGCACTTCGTTCCACCCTTCGTGCTGCGGGCCGACAGGTACGAACGTCCAGTTGATATGTTCGCCCACCTGAAGAATGGTGTAGTATGAGTTGTAGTAATGATCCTCGATTTTGTCCAGACGCAGGTACACCACATCTTTAACCACTTGCGTCAGGCGATAGTGGCTGTGCCCCTGCAGCACGATGTCCACACCGTATCGACCAAAGAGGTCGGCCAGTTCGTAGGTTTCCTCCATCGCAAAATTGGACGTGTGCGACTGCGATTGGTCAATCTTCCATAGATGCGTGTGCGTATAGACAATAAGGTGACGGAAACCTTGTTTTGACTTCTCGCGCAGCAACTCGCGCAGCCATTGCATCTGTTTCTGTCCCAGTGTGCCGTTGGCGCTATCCAGGCAGATGAATAGGTCGCGTGCGCCGGAAGGCAGCTTGACAACCAGCCAGTAGCAGGACGTGTGCCAGTAGTCACGATAGATGCTCCATTGGTTATAGAAAATGTCATGATTGCCTGGTGTGGAGTACATTCGGCGCCCGGCTGCCTGGATTCTGTCAACATGCGCCATGAAGTGTGGATAGTTGTCGGTGGCGTTAATCAGGTCGCCTACGCAGAGACAAAATGGCGCTGCGTCGTGGTCGGCCAGATAGCAGGTCGTGAAAGTATCCATATTGTAGCTGCTGTAGTCCACATGCGCATCGCTGCAGACATAGACACGATAGTCCTCGTTCGCCACGCAAATCGTGTCGTAACCATGCTCCAGGTTATACTCCATCGACTGCTCAAAGCGCTGATCAGAGGTCTCGGAACGGGTCCAGACGAATCCCAGATAGTCGTGGTTCCCCGGTTTGCCGCAAGACATCAGACCGAGGACGATGGGGGACAGGCAAAGGGCAAACGACAAAAGACGAAAGTAATTTTTCATATGCATCAAAATGTATAGGCTATGCCGAATCGGGTTTGTAAGTTATACAGCGAAGCGTCCAGGTGAAAGAAGCCGGCCGGTTTGACCATCACCTCGGCCAGCAGGCGGAAATGTGCAGGGAGCGAGTTGCTGCTCAGTTCGCTTTGTGGTCGCAGGTCGTAGTAACCTCCCAACCAGAACATCGGTGCCCACATGCGCTCGTATTGTGTGGGGGTAACGTTGCCCAGTCCCACGTACACGTTCCATCGCTCGCGCTCCGGTCGTGCGTTGATCTGGAGGCGGTACAACAGGTTGAAAGGGTCGCTCACATAGCCGGACTCGCTATCCCACGAGCGGTTTGTCTCGGCGATGGTGCGGTAAAACCAGCCCACCTGTACGTTCACATAGTCCATCTGATATCCCAGACTCAGCGACCCCACTATGTCCATCAGTTGGTTACGAGCGACAATCGTGCCCAATGCGGTTGCGTCCATGTACAGATGTCCTACGGGCAATGAGAACTTGGGCCGAAACGTGATTTCTGCGGTATATACATTGCTGCTGAGCAGCTCGATATCGGCCAATATATCCACATTCTTCACCACGGGCATGTGGGCATGCAATAGAGCGCCGCTATAGTAGCCCCACGTTGGGTTATGTCCCACTTCGCCTTGTAGCGACAGACGGTAGCGCGAGTCTGACGAACTCTGTGCCCAACAACCTGTGCCTATCGCGAGAAGGCAGAGTATCCATGTGATTTTTTTCATTCGAATAAATGTCAATATCATTTCAAATATGTGTCAAAAGCGCGTTGGTAGATGCCCATGAACTGTGCCGCCATGCGCTCGTATTGATTGTAGAATGACTTGTCGCTGATCTGTCGACTGGTCCACTGGCTGTATAGTGCTCCAAAGCGTGCGTTGATCTCGGTCTCTGCTTGATGGCAGCACGACAGCAAGGATGGTTTGCCATCTGTGCCGTGCATGATTGTGCCGAGGTTGACATAGTACTTACCGTTACTGATGCGATTGGGGAAAACGTAGCGCATCTTGATGCGCATGGCCGTATCTGAAATTGGACAGTGGCCTTTGCCGTCGTTTTTAATCGATGCCGGTAATCGATCGCGATCGCATACCATGGCAGGGATAGCTACGCCGCAGGCAGGGTAGGCGAGAAGTGCCCACATCACCGGACCCTCATAGAAACAGGCCGCTGACGTGATGCGACGTGGTACGAAATCCTGGTCCACAACCTTGCCCGATGCGGGGCAGTCGCCTTCTTTCATGCCCAGCACTTCGTGGCGATAGCTGCGACTGATATGGTCGAAGAACCACTGGTGATCGACGTCGAATTTGCGCCCCTCGTACTGTTTGCTCAACTCGCTCATGGTCGCGCACGTGGTCAGGTAACGCTCGTAACCCATACGCTCCTCGACGGTACCGGAGAAAGCAAAATTGGTCTGCACACGATAACCTTCGGGCTCCTCGTTGACATCAAAAACAACATAGCGCCAGTTGTTTGTTTCCACGTATAGTGCACCGCCTTCTGCGTCAATCACACCGAAGTTGGCTTCCACTCCCATCGGTTTGGGCAGAGTGTCAAGGAAATGTAGAAAATCCTGCACCGTGCTGCATACTGCCAATGCTTTGAACATCACTTCGCCCTCTCGGTCCATCTCTGTCACTTTCACACCATGCAAATGGTCTTCGTTGAAATTATATACGGCTGTGTTCATGATGGAGAATCCTTTGCTGTTGGTACCCGTCCAAACCTCTCCCTCCTGAATGTCGGAGTTAACCAGGCCGATGAACGACATGTCGCCAACGGTATAGCGCTGGATGCGATTGTCCAGATTGCCGGTATCGCGATGCTTGAGCATCATGGGGTGACCACTCGCAGTACGTTTGCCGGAGATGATAATCGAGGTGCAGGCATAGGAGGCTATGGCGTAAGTAAAAAATGCAAAAAGCAGAGCGTATTTCTTCATAACAGGGTGTATTTCTTGGATTTTTCTGCAAAATTAGCACTTTTTTTGGATATTTGCAAAAAAAAGTGTAACTTTGCATGCGATTTTTTGTATTTTGTAAATTAGGCATACTATGGAACGAACGAAAGAAGACATAGTAAAAAATTGGCTGCCCCGTTATACACATCGGGCGCTGGAGGATTTTGGTGAGTATATTTTGCTGACCAATTTCAATAATTATGTGGAGATGTTTGCCACGATGTTTGATGTGGAAATTTTGGGTCGTGATGCAAATATGCTGACTGCTACGGCCAACAATATCACGATTATCAATTTCGGTATGGGTTCGCCTAATGCTGCTCTGATCATGGACATGCTTGTGGCCATCCAGCCCAAAGCGGTTCTTTTCCTTGGCAAGTGTGGCGGTCTGCGCAACAAAAACAAGATTGGCGATCTCGTTCTGCCTATTGCGGCTATTCGTGGCGAGGGTACGTCCAACGATTATTTCCCTCCCGAGATTCCGGCGCTTCCGGCTTTCCAGCTGCAGCGCTCAACCTCGTCGGCTATTCGTGACTTCCATTTTGACTACTGGACGGGTACCGTCTATACGACCAATCGTCGCGTGTGGGAATATGACATCGCTATGTGCGACTACCTGCGCAGCACGCGTGCCCAGGCTGTGGATATGGAGACGGCTACGCTATTTACGGTCGGGTTCCATAATTCCATTCCTACGGGAGCACTTCTGCTGATCTCGGATATGCCTCTCCAGGCCGATGGCATCAAGACGGCCGAGAAAGATAAGCAAACGACGGCTACCTATGCCGAGGATCATCTCAGAATAGGCATCAAGTCGCTCATGTCCCTGCAGCACGACAGTCGCACCATCCGTCACCTCAAGTTTGATGAATAATTCCTTTGGGGGTGTTCTAATAATTGCTTTTTGTTTGATTTGGAGTTTTTTGTTTAGTAGGTTGTTGACTTGAATGAAGAAGCAATGCGGGCATTGTGACTGAATGAAAGTCAGCAAGATGCAAGAAAAAAATCCAAAGCATCCACAGCTTGCAGATCGTGTGAGCTCTGCGAACTAAGAAAAAAGTATTGAACTACCCAATTAGATTGTTAAACATGTAAACGTGGAATTTTTAGAACACCCCTTTTGTGAAAACCTACGATCAAATTATAGACGAATTGCGCAAGCAGCGGTATGCGCCTGTGTATTTTTTGTATGGGAAAGAGCCTTATTATATTGATAAGGTTTCGGATTTCATTGAGCACTATGTGCTGGACGAGTCCGAGAAAGCATTCGACCAGCAGGTGCTATATGGGCGTGACCTTAACGATATCGGCCCCGTGCTTTCCGCGGCTAGGCGTTTCCCTATGATGGCGCCATATCAGGTCATTATTCTCAAGGAGGCACAGGCTGTTCGGAAGTGGGATAATTTTGATCTGTACCTGCAGAATCCTGCCGAAAAAACGATTTTGGTCATCTGTTACAAGGGGGAGCCTGACAAGCGTCTCAAGGTCTTTCGTGGGATTGACAAGTCGCCTTATGCGCTGTTGTCTTCTCCGTTGCGCGATTATCAGGTCAACAAGTGGATTCTTGATTATATCCGCGACTGGAATGCACAGGCGAAAGCTACCAATCAGGTCTCTATCGATGAGCGTGTGGTACAATTGCTGGCCGATTCGTTGGGCAATGACCTGACTCGTATTACGCTGGAACTGAAGAAGTTGATTGATGGTCGCCCGGAGGGAGTCAATGTTATTGATGCTGCACTCGTTGAGCGAAATATCGGTATCAGCAAGGACTACAATGGTTTCGAATTGCAGCATGCGTTCGTTACGCACGATGCCGTTAAGGCAAATCGCATCACGCAATATTTTGCGGCCAACCGCAAAGAGCATGCCATCCAGAAGGAATTGGCGTTGGTCTTTTCTTTCTTCTCCAATCTGATGATTTATCACTACTTGCCCGACAAAAGCCAGCAGGCGGTGGTCCAGAAACTGGGGGTGTCACCCAATGCTGTGAAGGACTATGCGGCTGCGGCTCGCCTTTACAGCAAGGGAAAGGTGTTTGCTATCATCGGCTATATTCGCGAAACAGATGCGCGCAGTAAGGGTATCGATAACCCGTCGGCTGACGAGGCCGATTTGTGGAAAGAACTCATCTATAAAATCCTCCACTAAAGGACTTCTTAGAACACTCCTTAGAATACCTGTAGGACTGCCGATGTTCAATTTTACTACTACATTCTGCCTTCCACTGGCCTTCTTCGAGTGGTGTACTGATCTTGAAGCCGTCTTGAAGCCGACTTCGTCGGATCTTGATTTTGTGAATAATACACAAAATTATGTTCTATTTGCCTGAAATGTTCGATTTTACATGTTCAATTTTTCTACTACCTTCTAAAGAAGTGCATTCGTGATGGCCGTTTCTCCAATCAGTAGAATACATCGGTAAAACGCTATTTTTTTGACGAAAATAGCAAATAAACTTGCACATGTCAGAAAAAAGCTGTACCTTTGCACCCGCTTTTGAGTTAAGAGGATGGATTTGACTGCTTGCAACCTCTCAAAAAAATGCTAAAACTTGTGTCACAAGCGCTAAACAGTCGGCTTGTGATTTTTTTGTTTGACACCGAGCTTATCCTTTTTGCTCTTGTCGGAAACCTAACACATTTTTTATTATGGCTTATCTTTTTACATCTGAATCCGTTTCTGAGGGTCATCCAGACAAAGTGGCCGATCAGATCTCTGACGCTATCCTTGATAATTTCCTCGCTAATGATCCGCTTTCACACGTGGCATGCGAGACGCTTGTTACCACCGGACAGGTGGTTGTGGCAGGTGAAGTGACCAGCAATTCTTATATCGACGTGCAAAGAGTCGTTCGGGAAACCATCCAAAAAATCGGTTATACCAAGTCGGAGTACAAGTTCGAGGCTGAGTCTTGCGGTATCTTCACGGCTTTGCATGAACAGTCCGGCGATATCAACATGGGCGTGAGCCGTGGAGCTGCGCTGGAACAGGGCGCTGGCGATCAGGGCATGATGTTCGGTTACGCTACCGACGAGACCGATAACTATATGCCCCTCACATTGGACATCGCTCACACCTTAGTATTCACGCTTGCGCGCATACGTAAAGAAGGTGCTCAGATGCAGTACATGCGTCCTGACACCAAGTCGCAGGTGACCATTGAGTACGCCGAAGATGGAACGCCCCTTCGCATCGATACCATCGTCATCTCTACCCAGCATGACCCGGACGTGACCCAGGAGCAGATTCGTGAAGACATGATCAATATTCTGTTCCCACGTGTGCTCTCTCGCGACAGCCGTTATGGCGAATTCTTTGCGCGATTCATCAGCGAGGTGGAGGCCGGTACGGCAAAATTGTTTGTCAATCCAACGGGACAGTTCATCATCGGAGGCCCTCATGGCGATACGGGTTTGACGGGGCGCAAGATCATTGTGGATACCTATGGTGGACGTGGGGCTCACGGTGGTGGTGCATTCTCCGGAAAAGACCCATCAAAGGTGGATCGTTCTGCTGCTTATGCTGCACGATGGATGGCTAAGAATCTCGTTGCTGCCGGCGTGGCTAAACAGGCACTCGTACAAGTAAGTTATGCTATCGGTGTGGCGCAACCTGTCAGCCTCAATGTTAATACGTATGGCACCGCCAAGGTGAACATGACCGACAGTCAGATTGCTGAGCAACTGGGACAACTCTTTGATCTACGTCCGGGAGCTATCGAGCAGGCTTTGAAATTGCGTGAGCCAATCTACGAAGAGACGGCTTCATATGGTCACGTAGGACGTACGCCTCAGTTGGTTACCAAGGCGTTCAGCGATGGTAATGGTTGCCGTTTCACCAAGCAGGTCGAACTGTTTACTTGGGAAAAACTGAACCGTGTGGACGATATTCGCAAGGCGTTTGGTTTGTAATCCGTGGCTCCGCGTGTTAATAATTAAGGGACTCGGTCCCATTGCTTAATTGATAATGCATTCTACACTAAAAAAATCTTGGATAGTGACTGCCATTATTGCCACTATCCTTATCCTTGACCAATTGCTGAAACTCTACATCAAGCTGCATTACACCTTGGGTGAAGCGGTGGAGGTCTTCCCCTGGTTCCAGTTGTGTTTTGTGGAGAATCCGGGCATGGCGTTTGGCATCACATGGTTGCCCAAGTGGTTCCTTACCATCTTTCGTATCGGGGCAGCATCGGTGCTGTGCTGGTATCTGCATGCGCTCATTGGGCGTGGCGCCCGCATGGGATATATTGTTGCCATCGCGATGGTCACGGCTGGCGCTATGGGAAATATCATCGATTGTCTGCTCTATGGCCAGATTTTCTCCGAATCTACGTTCACCCAGTTGGCGAACTTTGTGCCGTTCGGTCAGGGATATGCCCCGGTTTTCTACGGAAAAGTGGTGGATATGTTCTATTTCCCGTTGATTCATAATGCTGCAGGGGAGGTGATCTTTTTCCGACCCGTCTTCAATTTGGCAGACTCGGCCATCACGGTCAGCGTCTTCCTGATACTTTTGTTTTTCCGTAAGGATTTGAACGAGTCGATGTCTTCTGGCGAGCCTGCCGCTGATGTTGAATGAAACGCTTATCTCGACATATTGTTTTTTTTGAGAACCGCGTCTTCTCGATAGTTGCTCGTGGCGTGGTGCTGGTGCTACTCTTTGGCTTGTGGAGTTGCCGCCCCTCGAGTGTGTTGTCCAACGATAAGATGGTGGATGTGATAACTGATCTGCACAAGGCAGAGGCGATCATCCAAGCCGCCGGTATGAATTATAGTCACGAGGAGGAATGTCGTGCGTATTATGCGCAAGTGCTTGAAGAACATTCTGTTACGCAGGCGGAGTTTGACTCGTCGATGATGTGGTATGCGGCTCATCCCTCTTTCTTCCAGCGTGTCTATCCTCGTGTGATCGCTCGCTTGGAACAGGAGCAGACCGAAGAGATTGCACGTTTGGATCGACTGGAGGAGGAACGTCGAATAGCCGATTCGATACGTAATGCGCACTTGGAGTGGTTGCGCCTTATTCATTCGCGTTCCTATGAGCAGATGGTTGACCGTACTCAGTTGGGTTTGCCGACCGATCAACTCTATCGTTGGCCCACTTACCACACCGACCTGTGTACCGATTCCCTCTATCGCATCCAGTCTTTGGCACGTGAGACCTTCGTGCGCGACTCTTTGGAGAAGCGTCATCGAGACTCTGTGATGACCGTCATTACTGACTCTATTCGCACTTGTCGTACGGACTCGCTATTGCTGCTGCATCGTTCGGCAGACACTCGTCTGGCTGAGTTGGGCACGTTGGCGCAACGAACTCGTCTCCTCTCCAAGAAAGAGAGACAATGGCTGGATTCGTTGGTGATCGCTGAAACGGCTCCGATTGACTCCATGATGCGGCAGCAGGCACGTTTGGAGTACGAGAATACCCTCAAAGAGCAGAAAAAACGCGATTTTGAGAAAAAAATGATTGAGAAATTTGCAAGATTCAAAAAAATGTAGTAATTTTGCAGCCGATTTCCGCAATAGGGCGAATTATGCCCGTTCGGAATCTGTTATGGGGGATTTTTAGAACACCCCTTACATATTTATTAACTGACGTTCGGTTGTGTAGTGTTAGATGTCTATAGGCCGGGCCAAAATACAATTAATAAAGTGAATACACTTAGTTTGAAGACCGTTTCTGTAAGCAAAGAAGCTGCTTACGCACAGAAAGAATGGGTCGTAATCGATGCAGAAGGCCAAGTAATGGGCCGTATGTGCTCCAAGGTGGCTAAGATCCTCCGTGGTAAGTACAAACCAAATTTCACCCCTAACGTAGATTGCGGTGACAATGTAATCATTATCAACGCTGCTAAGGTTGAGCTGACCGGTAAGAAAATGACCGATCGCGTTTATATCCGTTACACGGGATATCCTGGTGGCCAGCGTTTCTCTACTCCTGAGTTCGAGTTGAACAAGAACCCAGAGCGTTTGATTACCAAGGTCGTTAAGGGCATGCTCCCTAAGAATCGTCTTGGCAACCGCTTGATTACCAACTTGCACGTTTTTGCTGGTCCTGAGCACAACATGCAAGCACAACAACCTAAAGTTATTGACCTCAACACTCTTAAATAATTGATTCAATGGAAGTAGTAAACGCACTTGGACGTCGCAAAGCTGCAGTAGCTCGCGTTTTCGTCACTGAAGGTAACGGCACCATCACTATCAACAAGCGTGACCTCGCTCTGTATTTCCCTTCGAGCATCCTTCAATTTATCGTAAAGCAACCATTGAACAAACTCGGTGTTGCTGAAAAGTATGATATCAAAGTTAACCTCGACGGTGGTGGCTTTAAAGGCCAGGCTGAGGCTCTTCGTCTCGCTATCGCTCGTGCTCTCGTGAAAATCAATCCAGAAGACAAGCCTGCTCTCAAGGCTGAAGGATTCCTTACTCGTGACGCTCGTGAGGTAGAACGTAAGAAGCCAGGTCAGCCAAAGGCTCGCAAGCACTTCCAGTTCTCGAAGCGTTAATCTTTTCTATACAACTCCAAATTGCCAGGATGCACTCGTTGCCTACCTGGCAATTGTTGCCACTATACCAAAGGTCGATTTCTCAACCTTGCGTGCGCCTGATGATGAAACAGTCTGCGCGTGAATGTATCGGATGGCAAGAACGGATTTATCATTTTTAATTATTCACATTTCATTATTTTTACAAAAATGGCACGTACCAATTTTGAACAATTGCTCGAGGCAGGTTGCCACTTTGGCCACCTCAAGCGCAAATGGAATCCAGCTATGGCTCCTTATATCTTCATGGAGCGTAATGGTATCCACATCATTGACCTCAACAAGACCGTCGTTAAGATTGACGAGGCTGCTGAGGAGTTGAAGAACATCGCAAAGTCTGGTCGCAAGATCCTCTTCGTTTCTACCAAGAAGCAGGGCAAAGAGGTTATCGCTGCTGCTGCTCAGGAAGTAGGCATGCCTTACATCTCAGAGCGCTGGGCAGGCGGTATGCTTACCAACTTCCCAACCATCCGTAAGGCTGTGAAGAAGATGGGTAGCATCGACAAGATGATCACCGATGGCACCTTTGACAATATCTCAAAGCGTGAGAAACTGCAAATCACTCGTCAGCGTGAGAAGCTGGAGAAGAACCTCGGTTCTATCGCAGACCTTACTCGTCTGCCTTCTGCTCTTTTCGTTGTTGACGTAATGAAAGAGCACATTGCTGTTGCTGAAGCACAGCGTCTGGGTATTCCTGTATTCGCTATCGTTGATACCAACTCTAATCCTAACGATGTTGACTACGTAATCCCAGCAAACGATGACGCATCTACCTCTATCGAGGTTATCCTCGCAGCTGTTTGCGGTGCTATCAAGGAAGGTCTTGAGGAGCGCAAAGTAGAGAAGGCTGACGAGAATGCGGCTGCTCAGGAAGCTAATGCTGAGGCTCCTGCTCCTAAGGAGCGCCGTCAGCGAGTTCGCAAAGCTGCTGCTGACAAGGCTGCTGCTGAAGAAGCTGCTGCTGAGTAAATCAACCTATACAACAAGCCGCACTCATGCGGCTTGCTTGTATAATTATCATTTTTTATTTACCCCAATTAAATCAGAAAACTATGGCTATTTCATTGGCAGATATTAAGAAACTGCGCGATATCACCGGCGCAGGTATGATGGACGTAAAGAAGGCGCTGGAAGAAGCTGCTGGCGACTTCGAAACCGCTAAGGACCTCCTCCGCAAGCGCGGTCAGGCTATCGCAGCTAAGCGTTCTGATCGTGAGGCTTCTGAAGGTTGCGTACTCGCTAAGGCTGAGAATGGTTTTGCAGCAATCGTTGCACTCAAGTGTGAGACCGACTTCGTTGCAAAGAATGCGGACTTCGTGGCTCTTACTAAGAAGATTCTTGACCTCGCTATCGCTAACAAACCAGCTGATCTCGAGGCACTCAAGGCACTCAAGGTGGACAACCTTACCGTTGCAGAACTCGTTACCGAGCGTTCTGGTGTGACCGGTGAGAAGATGGAACTCTCTGACTATGCTTTCGTTGAGGGTGCTGTGGTTGACGCATACAATCACCTTGGCAACAAGCTCTCTACTATCGTTCTCTTCTCTGAGGGCGAAGCAGAGGTTGCACACGGCGTAGCAATGCATATCGCTGCTATGAACCCAATGGCACTCGACGCTGAGCACATCGCTGAGGAAGTTAAGGCACGCGAGCTCGCTGTGGCTATCGACAAGACCAAGGCTGAGGAGGTTGCTAAGGCTGTTGAGAACGCTATCCGTAAGGCGGGCATCAATCCTGCTCACGTTGACAGCGATGACCATATCGAGTCTAACCAAGCTAAGGGTTGGTTGACCGCTGAGCAGGCTCAACTCGCTCGTGAAATCAAGGTTTCTGCAGCTGCTGAGGCTGAGGCTAACCTCGAGAAGCAAGCTAAGAAGATCGAGATGATTTCTCAGGGCCGTCTCCAGAAGTACTTCAAGGAGAACACCCTGATGGACCAGATCTATGTTGGCAACGATGACAAGCAACCTGTTAAGGAGTTCCTCGCTAAGAACAAGGCTGTTTGCGTTGACTTCAAGCGCATCACTTTGAACCAGGAGTAATATCGTTATGAACTGATTTTATGGCATAACGCTATATTTTTATAGAAAAAGCAGTCTTCGGGCTGCTTTTTTTTGTGTATATCAAAAATTCTTTGTACCTTTGTATTCTCGTTTCAATATATAACTTTCCGTTTTCTCATTTTAGCGATAAATTTTTGTTGATATGGCAAACAATCGACTTTTGGCTTTGGATGTACTGCGTGGAATCACCATCGCAGGGATGATAACGGTCAATAATCCAGGCTCTTGGGCTCATATTTATGCTCCGTTGGAGCATGCAGAGTGGAATGGATGTACTCCTACCGACCTGGTATTCCCTTTCTTTATGTTTGTAATGGGTGTGGCGATGTGTATTTCTTATCGAAAATACGATTATCGTCTTACTGCGCAAACGTTGGGCAAACTCTGTTATCGGTTGGTCATGATTCTATTGGTTGCTTATTCTCTCAGCCTGATTAGCCGTTTACTGCGTGGCATTTATGCCGATGATTTCTGGGCGTATATGAAGGGGTGGTTGCCTAATATGCGTATTATGGGCGTATTCCCTCGTTTGGCTTGGACTTCTTTCTTTGGGGGATTACTTTTGCTGACCTTTAAACCAAAGAATGCCCCTTGGGTTGCTGCTGTACTTTTGGCTGTTTATAGTGTGATTATTGCTGTTACCAATTCTTTCGAATTGACAGCTGATAGCCTTCTGGCTAAGATTGATCTTGCGGTGTTAGGCGATGACCATATCTACCATCTGACCAATGCCGCTGGTGAAGCTATACCTCTTGATCCGGAGGGAATACTCTCGACAATTCCTTGCTTTGCTCATGTTTTGATAGGTGCGTATGCGGGGTATCTGATTATGACTGCCAATTCTTTGTGGGACAAAGTAAACCGTCTCTTTATCCTGGGCTCCATCATACTCATGTCCGGTTTCCTTTTGGACTATGCCTTCCCCATTAATAAGAAGATTTGGTCTGCGTCCTATGCGTTGGTAACTTGTGGTTTGGCATCTCAACTTTTGGCGCTTCTTATCTGGATTATTGATATCCGTGGGCATAAGCGTTGGAGTGTTTTCTTCGAATCTTTTGGCGCCAATCCGCTCTTTATTTACTGCCTCTCTGCGCTTTTTGTTTACGTTTGTGGAGCAATTCGATTCTCTGTGAATGATGTCAATTACAACTTGTGGTCTTTCTGGTATAAGGGTTGTATGCAGCCTCTCTTCGGAGACAATTTGGGTTCTTTGGTTTGTGCCCTTAGTCTTGTGCTGCTAATGTGGGTTATTGCTCATCCTCTGTATCGCAAGAAAATATATATCAAGATATAAATCTCATCTTCTGTCTGGTTGTTTTTTCAATCTTACATCCCAACCTCTATTTCAATCTCATATTTCAATATCTTCTCTCAACCTCTATTTCAATCTCATAATCCTAATATTTCTGCAAATTTGGCTTACATAGCTACCATAGGTTTCTTTGATGGCGTCCATACCGGTCATCAGTTTGTTCTCAGCGAAACGATTCGTTTAGCCGGGGTCTTTGGTGTGCAGTCTGCAGTTTTGACTTTTACCGAGCATCCACAAAAGGTGCTTAGAGGGGAGTCGATACCTCTTCTGACAACGTATGACGAGCGTGTGTCGTTGCTGAAAAAGTCGGGAGTGGATGAGATTTTTGCATTCAATTTTGACATTGTGCGTGATTTTACGGCCGAGGAGTTCATGCGTGTGTTGTATAATCAGTGTCAGGTTGAGATTTTGGTGATGGGCTATGATCATCGTTTTGGCTCTGATCGCTTGACTGATTTTGCCGACTATCAAGCCGCAGCCGATAGGGTGGGGTTGCAGGTCATACCATTGCAGCAGAATCCTGATAGCCCGGCATCTTCGACCAAGGTGCGCAAAGCCTTGCTCGCCGCAGACATTGTTGAGGCGAATGCGTTGTTAGGTTATCCATATACGCTCATTGGGGAGGTCGTCGGAGGAAAACATCTTGGACGTACTATTGGTTTTCCTACTGCCAACATACAGTTGCCAGCTGACAAGTTGGTGCCATGTTCGGGTGTTTATGCCGTAGAGGTGCTGTTGCCTGACCAGACCACACATCTGGCGGTGCTCAATATCGGTAATAATCCTACGGTCGAAGGCACAGAACAAACCATCGAAATGCATATACCACATTTTGATGCCGACCTGTATGGTCAGATTTTGCATATCCGATTGCTGCGATATATTCGTCCGGAGCAGCGTTTCGAATCGATTAATGCGCTAAAAAATCAAATAGAAAAGGATATCCTTCAACTCCAAACGCTCTGATTTGAACGGATGGAAATTGTCTTGAAGCATCTAATCTTCGTCTTCGTTCGGGAAATTCAGCAGGTACACTTTCTCTTGTGCGCGAGTCAGTGCCGTATATAACCAACGATAGAAGTCTTCTCCTAAATGTTCTTCGTCCAGCCAACCGGGATCGATGAACACTCTTTTCCATTGCCCACCTTGTGCTTTATGGCATGTCACAGCGTATGCAAAGCGCACTTGTAGGGCGTTGTAGTAAGGTGATTGCATCACTTTCTGTACCAATTCGCGTTTATTGCGAATCTCGGGATAGTCTTCACTTATCCGTTCGAAAAGTTGTTTCTGTAGTTCATAATTCTTTTCTGGACTATCCGTGTATAGGCTATCCAGCCATATCATCACATCTATCTCAAAGTCGTAATCCACAGCTCTCAGTTGCGCTTCTGCAAATCGAAATCCGTACATCTCGTGAACATGGGATATTCTTTCCACATCCAGCATGTCTCCATTGGCAAGAAAATCCAGGTTGTCGTACTGCTCTGTCCAGAAATAATTGTTTTTGGTGATCATCAGTCTGTCGCCACCTGATATCTCGTCTTCTCTCCATAGTACTCGCGCTCTTACGCCCTGATTATGCAGATTGGTGCGTTTGTTGGTTCGCGTCAATATCAGAGTATCTTCCAGTCCTACCTCCTGATAGGCATTCTCCAGCTCTTCTTGAAAATACTCCATTGACAAGTGGCAAATATCTTCAAATCCGGCTGTTTCAAAATGCGGCATGAGCGCGATATCTCCGTTCTCCAGTTGTTCGCGTATGGCTGTGGCATTGCTGAGTATTCCTGAATCCAATGCCTGTCGAGCGACCTGTGTCAACGTAAAACTATTCACGTCCAGATCATATCCTCTCAGTACGTCGGGATTCAGCGCTGCCGATTCGCTCATACCTACCGGAGGTAATTGTGCCGTATCACCCAGCACCAACATGTGACAGCCTTCACCTGCATATACATATCGAATCAGGTCGTCCAGTAAATTACCACTACCGAATGGAGTGTTGAACACTTTTTGGTTACTGATCATAGAGGCCTCATCCACGATGAACAAGGCATTTTTGTGCAGATTATCTGTGAGTGTAAATTGCTCTACTCCCATTTGCTTTTGGCGGTAGATCTTTTTGTGAATGGTATAAGCTGAATGTCCGGAATAGGAGGCTAGCACTTTGGCGGCTCGACCGGTCGGTGCTAACAGTATGCAGGGTTGCCTTAATCGCTTCAGCGCACGTACCAGAGCGGCAACCATCGAGGTTTTGCCTGTACCTGCATAGCCTCTCAGTATAAACGCCCGACGCGTGTCTGAACTCGTCAGAAAGATTGACAATTTGTGAAGCAACTCTTCTTGCCCGGAATTGGGTTCAAAAGGCAATTCTTGTCGTATATATGTCGCTAAAAAGGCTTCTAACATACAATTATTGACCCTTAGGTACACTTTTTTGCCCAAAAGTTTGGCAATCTCAATTATTTTGTGTACCTTTGCAGTCCGAAATGAAAACTATTCGGTTTTCGTTCTGAATTTTAGGGAAGTCCTGCACGACCAGCTCCCTCTGAAATCCCCCAGGTCTTGATCGAAGCAAGGGTAGGAGGTTGTAGCGGTGCGATGCAGATTGCTTCCCTTTTTTGTGTCTGTTAGCCTGCTGCTTGCTGATAGTAGCATAAGGAAACTCACACCGCCGATAGTTGTGGGTTAATCAATCGGTCTGCCCAAAACATCGTACCTGATACCATCACGGATGATAACAATCCGTGTTCCTTCCAATCGTTTTTCATGGTTGTCTACGCATCCGGTCACGTCTTCCACATCGGTACTCTCTTCCGGCCGTCTTACACCCGTATAGGCATACCATGCATCGGGTACCCCATATCCTCTTTGCGCATCTGCGTAAGGGTAATTATGGGTGGACTCAATGATTAACTGCCTCAATTGCATAGCCGATAGGGTTGGCATAGCTTGCCAAAGACATGCCGCCATTCCGGCTACCTGAGGGCACGAGAAACTGGTGCCGTTACTGGTGGATATGCCTCCTACATAGTTCCCTATTGAGTCGGTGATGGTGGGATTAAATACCCTTGTTTTTTGTCCCCAAGAAGCTACTTCCGGCTTTATTCTCAAATCATAGGTTGGTCCATAACTGGAGAAGACGGCAGCGCTACCATCCTCAGTCACGGCACCTACGGTCAAAATCGAATCCGCGTCGGCGGGGGGAGTGATGTAGTGCCAGGGTTTGTTGCCCGAATTGCCCGCCGATACGCACACCAGCACACCTTTGCGAGCCAGTGCCAACGCGGCTTGAGAGGCTACAGTACTTCCGTCCATATCTTCATAGCGATAGTTGGTACTGGGGTCGTCAAATTCTGAGTATCCCAACGAGACGCTGACGATATCAGCACCCAACGAGTCTGCTAAATAAAAAGCGTCTGCCAATCGTTCCGCTTCGCTAATATACTCGGTGTAGTAATCTTCGCTTTTAATCAGTATATATTGGGCATCGGGAGCGGTGCCGCAGAACGAACTGTCACGATACAGCATTGTGCTTAAACACATGGTGCCGTGTGCATTGTTGACGTCTGTAAACAGACTTTTTGTCGTGTCTGAAACACAACTGTCTCCTTGCAACCAATCCTCGTATATCAGGTTGTATGCGCCAATGATTTGCTCCGTAGGCATCTGCTCTATCTCATCGGCACGGAAAAAGCCGCCATCTATGACTGCAATCGTGATTCCCTCTCCTCTGAAACCGGCCTCGTGTAATGGTGCCAGACCTAAAATGGTGGACGTTATTGCTAACAACAGATTCATTTATCTCTTTTTTCTAACAGAACGACATTCTCTACGTGCTGAGTGTGTGGGAACATGTCCACGGGTTGTACTCGCGTTACCTGATAGTCCACATCCAGCAGAGCCAGGTCTCTGGCTTGTGTGGCGGGATTACAACTCACATATACGATTCTTTTAGGTGAAGCAAATAAGATCGTGTTGACCACATCTTCGTCCATTCCGGCTCTTGGCGGGTCGGTGATGATGACGTCGGGACGACCATATTGTTCAATAAATGCCTTGTCCAGGACCTTTTTCATGTCGCCTGCAAAGAATAGGGTGTTGTCCAGCCCGTTGAATTTCGCATTGATTTTTGCATCTTCAATGGCCTCTGGTACGTATTCGATACCTATTACCTGTTTCGCCTGTTTTGCCACAAATTGAGCAATGGTGCCGGTGCCGGTGTACAAATCAAAAACCAACTCGTCTCCGGTCAGGCCTGCAAACTCTCTGGCTACCTTATATAGCTCATATGCCTGTTCGGTATTGGTCTGATAAAACGATTTGGGGCCGACCTTGAATCGCAAATCTTCCATCTCCTCTATGATATGGTCATTGCCATAGTACACATTTAGGTCAAGGTCACCTATGGTGTCATTGAATTTCTCGTTCAGTACCCAAATCAATGCTGTCACTTCGGGGAAGGACTGATGCAGTGCTTCCATCAGCGCTTGTGTGTCCTGAGGACGATTTTCGGCCAAGCACACCGTTAGCATCATCTCTCCCTTGGCGTTGTCTCGTAAGATAATCGTACGAACGAAGCCGGTATGGCTATGCTCGTTATAGAATGTAAGGCCATGTTGTTTGGCATAGTCACGTACGAAGTTGCGGATACGGTTGTTCAATTCTGGCATCAGATGACATTCTTCGATATCCAGAACTTTGTCAAAAGCCCCTGTCGTGTGGAATCCGATACCATAGTCCTTGTCCACTTTATCCATTCCACCTGC
The DNA here is from genome assembly GCA_024399615.1 of Paludibacteraceae bacterium. Lineage (GTDB taxonomy): Bacteria > Bacteroidota > Bacteroidia > Bacteroidales > Paludibacteraceae > Colicola. The sequence continues at coordinate 29,510 of JAKSNQ010000024.1, forward strand.
CGCATTGATGACGTCCCAACTCAGCCATTTCTTATCCGAGCAGCTGAATTCCAGTTTGTTACGGTATTCATAGACTTTTTTTGAACCCATGATAGGGGAAATCTCAGGCAACTCGATTTTGCCAATCCGAGTGAGATTATCTACAATCTGCTGCTGCTTGTATTTCAGTTGCAATTCGTAGGGCAGAATTTGCCATTTACATCCTCCGCATTCTCCATAGTGCTTGCATCGAGCTTCGCACCGATTGGGCGAGGGCTTGACCAAACGCTCCACTTTAGCCTCCATGTACGAATGCTTTTTCTTGGTTACTTGCAGATCGACGATATCACCTGGTATGCAATAAGGGACGAACACAACGCAGTCGTCTATTCTGGTCATGGCCTTACCCTCAGCCGCTACACCGGTTATTTCTATGCCCTCATATATAGGCAAATTTTTCTTCTTTCTCATCTATGTTTCTTTCCTGAGATTATTTTAAAATC
>JAKSNQ010000025.1 GCA_024399615.1 Paludibacteraceae bacterium
CGGTGGATACGATGACACCATGTGGATGCTCGAGTTCGATGATATCCATGACACGCTCGAAGGTGAGTTCGTCAAAGTAGAGACGGTCGCACATGTCATAGTCGGTAGAAACGGTTTCGGGATTGTAGTTAATCATGACCGAACGATAACCGTTCTGACGGATGGTGTTGAGCGCCTGAACGCCACACCAGTCGAACTCTACCGACGAACCGATACGATATGCACCAGAACCCAAAACGATGACAGACTGCTGTGCATCCGCTTCGGTCTGCGCATAATTGAGATCGTGCGCACATGCGAGATATGTAAGGTACAGATAATTGGTCTGCGCCGGGTATTCGGCAGCCAATGTGTCAATTTGTTTCACATAAGGGAGGACGCCTTTCTCCTTACGATAATCGCGCACCATGAGTACAGCGATGTCCGAGTCAAACTGCTCCATGAGTCCCAGTTCGCGTGCGATTTGGAAATCGGAGAAGCCCTGTACTTTTGCTTTGCGAAGCAGAGACAGGTCGAGCTTATCCAAACAGCCCACGGCCTTGAGTTGATTCTCAGTCTCGCAAATGTTTTGCAACTTCTGCAGGAACCACTTGTCAATCTTGGTCAAGTCGTGTATGCGGTCCACCGTATAGCCGGCCTTGAGTGCTTCGGCGATGATGAAAATACGCTTGTCGGTAGGTGCAGATAGTGCGCGATCGATGTCCTCGACATGGAGTGCCTTGTTTGCCGTGAAGCCGTGCATGCCCTGCCCTATCATACGGAGTCCCTTCTGGATTACCTCCTCAAAAGTGCGGCCAATAGCCATCACTTCACCTACTGATTTCATCGACGAACCCAATTCGCGATCGACGTTGCGGAACTTTGCCAAGTCCCAACGAGGTATCTTACATACCACATAGTCGAGTGCCGGTTCAAAGAAGGCCGAAGTGGTCTTTGTCACCGAGTTATTGAGTTCAAAGAGGCCATATCCCATACCGAGCTTAGCAGCCACAAAAGCGAGTGGATATCCAGTGGCCTTAGATGCAAGCGCAGATGAGCGCGAAAGACGTGCGTTGACCTCGATGACACGATAGTCCTCGGACTGAGGGTCGAAAGCGTACTGTACGTTACACTCACCGACGATGCCAATATGGCGAATAATCTTGATAGCCAATGCGCGGAGCTTGTGATACTCAGCGTTGGTCAGCGTCTGAGAAGGAGCGATGACGATAGACTCGCCGGTGTGGATGCCCAGTGGGTCAAAATTTTCCATGTTGCAGACCGTGATACAGTTATCGTATCGGTCACGAACCACCTCATACTCGATCTCTTTCCATCCCTTGAGCGACTTCTCAACGAGCACCTGAGGAGAGAAAGAGAAGGCTTTCTCAGCGAGACGATTGAGTTCGTCTTCATTATCGCAAAATCCGGAACCGAGTCCACCGAGTGCATATGCCGCACGGATAATGACAGGATAACCCAAACGAGCGGCAGCTTCGCGTGCCGACTCGATATTGTCGCAGGCCTCTGAACGAATGGTTTTGACATCAATCTCGTTGAGTCGCTCCACGAAGAGTTCACGGTCCTCGGTGTCGATGATTGCCTTGATAGGCGTGCCCAGCACCTGTACGTTGTACTTAAGGAGAATACCCTGTTTGTAGAGTTCGACGCCACAGTTGAGGGCGGTTTGTCCGCCGAACGAAAGGAGAATACCATCCGGACGCTCTTTCGCAATCACTTTCTCGACAAAATAAGGTGAGACAGGCAGGAAATAGATCTTATCTGCTACGCCTTCTGAAGTTTGGACGGTGGCGATATTGGGGTTGATCAGAACGGTAGAAACCCCTTCTTCACGCAGGGCCTTAAGGGCTTGTGAGCCCGAGTAGTCGAACTCGCCGGCTTCACCAATCTTGAGTGCGCCGGAACCGAGGACGAGTACCTTGTGTATATTGTCTAATTTCATTTAGAAAAAATATTTCGATAATTCGATAATTCGAAGATTTCGATGTGATAATCCAATCAGGCGTTGAGAAGTGCCACAAAGTCATCAAAGAGGAACTCGGTATCGACCGGTCCGGAAGATGCTTCAGGGTGGAACTGCGCTGAGAACCAAGGCTTTGAGATGTGTCGTATGCCTTCGTTGGAACCATCGTTCATGTTGATAAACAGCGGTTCCCACCCCTCCTGAAGTGTAGTCGTATCGACCGCATATCCGTGGTTTTGCGAAGTGATGAAGCAACGCTCGGTACCGACCATGCGAACGGGCTGATTGTGGCTGCGGTGACCATACTTGAGTTTATAGATGGTCGCACCAGCAGCCTTTCCGAGGAGCTGGTTGCCCATACAGATGCCCATGAGCGGACGTGGTTTGGTCTTACTGCCTTCGGTCAGAAGGAATTGACGGATATGCTGCACAGCGACATCGCAGGTATTGGGGTCGCCAGGGCCATTGGAGAGGAACAAACCATCGAAATCAAGCTGATTGAAATCGTAGTTCCATGGAACACGAATGACCTCTACACCACGATTGATGAGACATCTGAGGATATTGTGCTTAACGCCGCAGTCAAGGAGCAATACACGTTTGTAGCCCATGTCGGCATTGTAGCGAATAATCTCACGGGTGCTGACCTGATCGACAAAATTGACCCCGGCATAGTCGGCCGACGGGATATTGTCGGGTTGGTCATCAAAAAGTATTTGTCCCATCATGACTCCATGCTCGCGCAGGGTCTTGGTAAGTTCGCGGGTATCGATACCCGTTATTCCTGGCACTTTTTCACGCTTGAGCCAATCGGCCAGCGCCTCATTGGCATTCCAGTGGGAGAACGCCTCGCTATAGTCGCTGACGATGATAGCTGACGCATAGATTCGATTGGATTCCATGAAGGTGGCGATACCATTGTCCTGCATCGTGAACACAGGCACACCATAGTTGCCAACCAGTGGGAAAGTAAGCGCCATGAGCTGGCCGGCATAGGATGGGTCCGTCAATGACTCGGGGTAGCCCATCATGGCAGTATTGAAGACGACTTCGCCTGCTACAGGTGCTTCGTAGCCAAAACTCTCGCCATGGAAGCAGGTGCCGTCGGAAAGACGTAATGTAACTTTACGCATGATGTATGATGTAATGGGGAAAAGCAAAAGTCCCCGTTAAACAAGTGACCACAGCGCTCATGAAAGCGCAGCAGTCCGTATAGCAGTTATCGGATGATGGTAGCCTCGCGGTCAGGACCGACAGAAACGATCCGGATAGGAGTCTCAAGTTCATGTTCGAGGAAATCGATATATGCACGGAACTCGGCAGGGAAATCCTGCTCAGAACGGCACTGAGTGAGGTCTGTATGCCATCCCTTAAGTTCCTGATATACAGGCTCCACATTCTCATCAATAGAGAATGGAAACTCGGTAGTCAATTCGCCATTGATGCGATAAGCGGTACAAGCCTTGATGGTCTCGAACGAGTCGAGGACATCAGACTTCATCATGATGAGTTGTGTGACTCCATTGAGCATGATGGTGTAGCGTAGCGCCACGAGATCGATCCAACCGCAACGGCGCTCACGCCCGGTGACAGCACCATACTCGTGACCGATAGCGCGAATCTGTGCACCGGTTTCATCAAAGAGTTCGGTAGGGAAAGGACCGGCACCTACGCGTGTGCAGTATGCCTTAAAGATACCGAAGACGTCGCGAATCTTGTTTGGCGCGATACCCAGGCCGGTACATGCTCCAGCGCAGACGGTATTGGACGAAGTGACGAAAGGATATGAGCCGAAATCCACATCCAGGAGTGAGCCCTGAGCACCTTCACAAAGAATCGTTTTTCCCTCGCGAAGACTGTTGTTAACGAAATGTTCAGAGTCGATATGACGGAATGTGCAAAGGAACTGCACTCCCTTCATCCACTCGGCCTCAAGTGCCTCCAATCCATCGAGCGACACAGGTTCCCCCCCCTTCTTGACAGCCAGTTCGTTAAGCGAATGAATCTGCTCGAGGTGACGCTCACGTGCCGCTGCGTACTTCTGTTCGAAGTTGTCAGTCAGGTCGCCAACACGAAGGCCATAACGGCTGACCTTGTCGGTATAGGTAGGACCGATGCCCTTACCGGTAGTACCAATCTTGGCCTTGCCTTTAGCGGCTTCGTTAGCCTTGTCCAGATAGCGGTGAGTAGGTAAGATGAGGTGCGCCTTCTTCGAGATAAACAGACGCTGGGTGAGGTCGTGGCCAGACTGTGCCAGTTCGAGCGCCTCGGTCATGAAAAGCAATGGGTCGAGTACGACACCATTGCCAATGATATTGACCTTACCGCCCTGGAAAATACCAGAAGGAATCGAGCGAAGTACGTATTTCTCGCCGTTGAACTCGAGCGTGTGACCTGCGTTAGGACCACCCTGGAAACGAGCTACTACATTATAATTAGGGGTCAGGACATCCACAACTTTGCCTTTACCCTCATCCCCCCATTGGAGACCTAAGATTACATCAACATTACGCATAGCGAATGGAATTTTATGCTAGTTAAAAAATTATCGATAAGATAGAAACAGATTCAGAAAATCAAATGCCTACTTTTTGGAAGATATAGTCCACATTCTTCATGTAATACTCAAGTGTGAAGCAGTTGTCAATCTCCTCATCGGTAAGCAATGCTTTAACAGCTTCGGATTTTTTGAGGTTGTCAATCATTTCACCTCCCTCCTGAAGTGTTTGCATAGCGACAGGCTGTACCATGTCGTAAGCCGCCTCGCGTACGAGTCCTTTCTCAATAAGGGCATACATGACACGTTGTGCAAAGATTGCTCCATGGGTGAGACCGATGTTATAGAGCATGTTCTCGGGATAAACGACGAGGTTTTCGAGAATACCGGTGAATCGAGCCAGCATGTAGTCGAGGAGCATGGTAGCGTCAGGCAGAACGATACGCTCGGTGCTGGAGTGTGAGATGTCACGCTCGTGCCAAAGGGCGATATTCTCGTTGGCCGTACACATGTATCCACGCATAACGCGTGCGCATCCGCAAATATTTTCAGAGGAGATAGGATTGCGCTTGTGAGGCATAGCAGAAGATCCCTTTTGTCCCTTGCGGAAAGCCTCTTCGACCTCGCGCACCTCTTGACGCTGCATGTTGCGCACCTCAAGTGCCATCTGTTCAAGTGTACCGGCGATCACAGCGAGTGTAGAGAGATAGAAAGCGTGGCGGTCACGTCCGAGTACCTGCGTAGCGATACGTGCAGACTCGATGCCCAGATGTTCGCAAACGTACTCCTGGATGAATGGAGGTATATTGGCAAAGTTACCAACAGCACCACTGAGTTTACCGGCCTCAACACCACGTGCAGCCATCTCGAAACGCTCGAGATTACGACGCATCTCCTCATACCAAAGCGCCCACTTGAGGCCAAATGAAGAGACATCGGCATGCATACCATGTGTACGACCGATAACAGGGGTATATTTGAACTCGTTGGCACGTGCCTTGAGTACCTCCAGAATCTTGACGAGGTCCTCGTGGAGAATCCTGTTCGCCTGAAGGAGAAGGTAACCATTGGCCGTATCGACAACGTCGGTAGATGTGAGACCGTAGTGCACCCATTTGCGCTCATCACCAAGCGATTCAGAGACGGCACGAGTGAAAGCGACTACGTCGTGGCGAGTCTGCTCCTCGATCTCATGGATGCGATTCACGTCGAAAGTAGCTTTATCACGGAGTTTCTGCACGTCCTCGGCAGGAATATCACCGAGTTCGGACCATGCAGCTGCGTTGAGGATTTCAACCTCGAGATACGCACGAAACTTGTTTTCTTCTGTCCAAATGTTGCGCATAGCTGCGCGGGAATAACGTTCTATCATAATTCTCTAGGGAGGATATTTACTTGTAATTGATTATATGCTTGTTCTGCTTTCTGCAAAGCCAATTGTGTAGATTCGGCAGTAGCGAGGATGACACCGAAACGGCGATGTCCACACACCTCGGGCTTACCGAAGAGACGTAGTTGTGTACCCGGCTGCGCCAGCACGTTCTCAAGTCCATCGAATTCGACATGATTGGTGTCCCCCTCGATGACAATAGCCTTGGATGCCGACGGTCCATAGAAACGCACTTCAGGGATAGGCAGACCGAGAATGGCACGTGCATGGAGGCCAAACTCGCTGAGATCTTGCGAGATCATGGTGACCATACCGGTGTCGTGCGGACGAGGAGACACCTCGGAGAAGATAACTTCGTCTCCGCAGACAAACATCTCGACACCAAAGATACCATAACCGCCAAGGGCATCGGTAATAGCCTTGGCAATATCGTTTGCTTTCGCCTTGGCAACAAGCGACATGGCCTGAGGCTGCCAAGACTCACGATAGTCACCATCGACCTGATGGTGGCCAATAGGCTCGAGCATGGTGGTGCCTGCACAATGACGAACGGTAAGGAGGGTAATCTCATAGTCAAATTGCACAAACCCCTCAACAATAACTCGTCCCGCACCAGCACGTCCGCCTTCCTGCGAGATATGCCATGCTTTCTCAATGTCGGCCTCGCATTTGATAGTCGATTGGCCATGGCCCGAAGATGACATGATTGGTTTGACCACACAAGGTATGCCTATGTTCTGAACGGCCATGATGAACTGATCGTGGTCATCAGCGAACTGATAACGGGCTGTAGGAAGGCCCAGATCCTCAGCCGCCAAACGACGTATTGCCTCACGGTTCATAGTGAGAAATGCGGCTTTTGCCGTAGGGATAACGCGATAGCCCTGCTCCTCCATTTCGACGAGAACGGGGGTTGCGATGGCTTCGACCTCGGGTATGATGAGCGATGGTTTTTCCTGCTCTATAACAGCACGCAGCGCATCGCCATCGAGCATGTTAAAAACATGACAACGATGGGCAATCTGCATAGCAGGAGCATTGGGATACTTGTCACAAGCGATGACTTCTACGCCATAACGTTGTAACTCAATAGCTATTTCTTTGCCCAACTCGCCACTACCGAGCAAGAGTGCACGAGTGGCAATAGAGCTGAGTGGAGTTCCTATTTTCATGAATGTAATTGGTTTTGACGGTGGATAAAACACTGAATCGTGTTGCGCATGAGCATGGTGATAGTCATTGGACCTACGCCACCCGGCACAGGGGTAATTGCCCCCGCGATTTCTTTAGCCGCCTCGTAATCAACATCACCAACGAGACGATAGCCTGTCGTCGCAGTGGAGTCAGGAATACGGTTGATACCCACGTCGATGACGGTAGCACCAGGGCGGATATAATCGGCAGTCAGCATGAGCGGTTTTCCGACAGCAGCCACAAGGATATCAGCTTCACGGCAGACAGCAGGCAGATTGACCGTTCGCGAATGTGCTATGGTCACTGTGCAATTCTTGTCAAGCAGGAGTTTAGCCACAGGTTTGCCAACGATGTTGGAGCGGCCTACGACAACGGCTTTCTTGCCAGCCAACTCTATCCCAGCTTTCTCAAGCATAACAATAATTCCCTTAGGGGTACATGGTACGATGGCAGTAGGATCATTGAGCCAGAGTTTAGCCACATTGGCAGGATGGAATCCATCCACATCCTTCTCGGGAGCAATGGCGGCTATGACTTTGTCTTCACTAATGTGCTTAGGCAAAGGCAATTGTACGAGGATGCCATCCACCTGACTGTCATTGTTGAGACGATGAATCTCGTCGAGAAGGGTCTGTTCTGAGCAGTCTTCCGGTAATTCGACTAACGTTCCGTCAAAACCACAGTACTCGGTGGCCTTAATTTTGCCGCGCACATAAGAGCGCGACGCTGGATTATCGCCGACGAGGATGACCATGGGACAAGGCTTTCGGCCATACTGCCGAGCTAATGCCTCAACTTCGAGTTTCATCTCATCTTTGAGCGATTGTGACAATTTTTTTCCGTCTATAATCATTCTGCCTGATGAGCTATGTCATTGCGATAAAAGAGGTTATCGCAATGGATGTTTTTAATATCGTTATAGAGTTCGGTCTTTGCTTGCGCAAAGGTAGGTGCTGTATGAATGCACATCATGACCCGCCCCCCGTTGGTGAGGAGCTGCCCATCCTGCATGCGTGTACCCATATGGTAGATACGGCCGGAGAAATGTTCGGTACCGGTGATGACATGTCCTTTCTCGTAAGAACCGGGATAACCCTTGGATGCCAGCACTACGCCTATGGTAGCCTCTTGCCGCCAATTGAGTGGCGAGAGCGGCTGAGCATGAGCCACACGTGAAAAGACTTCATAAGGATCGGTCGCGAGGAGAGGAAGAATAATCTCAGTCTCGGGATCACCAAAGCGTGCATTGAACTCGATGACTTTGATTCCATCAGGTGTCTTCATCAGTCCACCATAGAGCACACCCGATAATGGTTTACCTTCGGCAACCATAGCATCTGCTGTAGCCTGAAGAATCATCTTAAGGGCGAACTGCTGGTCCTGGTCGCTAATGAAAGGCAAAGGAGTATAGGCTCCCATGCCGCCGGTGTTAGGCCCCTTGTCACCATCGAAAGCACGCTTGTGATCTTGCGCCAAAGGCATCGGGTAAACACGTTGTCCATCCACAAAAGCCATGAACGAGAATTCGGGTCCCTGCAGATACTCCTCGATGACCACCTTTCCTTCGCCAAATGACGCATCAAGCAGCATATCACGGAGCGTATTGTCGGCCTCCTCAAACGTTTGTGCAATCACAACACCCTTGCCTGCCGCCAATCCATCGTATTTGATAACAGTAGGAAAACTATGGGTGCGAACATAAGCCAATGCAGGTTCGTACTGGGTAAAAGATTCGTAGGCAGCAGTAGGAATGCCATATTTTGACATGATTACCTTGGCAAACTCTTTGCTTGACTCAATCTGCGTTGCAGCTTGTGTATGACCAAAGATGGGCAGGCCCGCAGCACGGAAGGCATCAACTATACCTACGGCCAATGCAGCTTCAGGACCAACAACTGTAAGGTCAACACCATTCTCCTGCGCAAAAGCCAACAATGCATTCACATCCGTATCCTTAATTGGCACGCAAGTGGCCTGCTGGGCAATACCCGCATTTCCCGGTGCACAATAAATTTGCGATACTTGGCTACTACGACTGAGCGCATCCACAATGGCATGCTCACGACCACCACCTCCGATGACAAGTACTTTACTCATATTTAATCTGTCTGTATATTACTTTCTATTGTCGCATTAATGCTTAAAGTGACGCATGCCGGTGAAGAGCATAGGAATGCCATATTTATTAGCCGCCTCGATACTCTCTTCATCACGTACGCTACCACCCGGTTGTACGATAGCAGCAATGCCATATTGTGCTGCACTCTCGACACTGTCGCCAAATGGGAAGAAACCATCGGACCCCATTACGAGACCTTCCTTGCGAATATCCTTACCTTCTGCAGCGAGAGCCTCTTCTGCCTGCTTGAGAGCAATAGCAGCCGAACCGACACGATTCATCTGACCTGCTCCAACGCCATAGGTACGACCATCCTTAACCACAACGATGGCATTTGATTTGACGTGTTTAACAATACGCCAAGCAAACTGCATATCAACGAGTTGTTCTTCGGTTGGTTTTGGCTCTGTCACGCACATATCAGCAGTAACCGCCTTAGTGGTAGTGTCGAGCTGCTGTGCCAAAAGACCACCATTGACACTGACGTACTGCATGTGTTTTTTCGTATCAGCATCCATGTTTACCTCAAGCAGACGAAGGTTCTTCTTGGTGCAGAGTACCTCAAGTGCCCCTTCACTAAACTTAGGAGCCATGATAATCTCCAGGAAAATCGGCTTCATGAGTTCTGCAGCCTCACGTGTGAGTTCGCAGTTGGTAGCCACGATGCCGCCAAAGATGCTGACCTTGTCAGCCTCGTATGCCTTGGACCATGCCTCCACAACATCCTTACCAATAGCAGCACCACATGGATTCATATGCTTGAGACCAACGCAGAAAGGCACGTCGCCAAACTCGCGAACAATGTTCAGCGCCGCATTGGCATCTTGAATATTATTGTATGACAACTCTTTTCCGTTAAGTTGCTTAGCCGTAGCAAGCGAAAATGGAACAGCCTCGGTAGCGGCATAGAATTTAGCATCCTGATGAGGATTCTCGCCATAGCGAAGACTCTGCTTGAGATCATACTCGAGGAAGAGTTTTTCATTCAGCCCAGCAGCATTACGCATATAGGTAGCAATGCAGCAATCGTATTGAGCAGTATGGGTGTAGGCTTTAGCAGATAATTCAAGTCGTGTTGCCAAAGTCGTGTTGCCCTCTGCTGCAATCTCGGCAAGGATGCGATCATAGTCCGCAGGATCGCAAACGACAGTCACATCGTTGTAGTTTTTAGCTGCAGAACGAAGCATGGATGGACCACCGATATCAATCTTCTCGATTGCCTCTGCCATGGTCGTACCTTCTTTGGCGATAGTTTGCTTAAATGGATAAAGGTTAACGCAAACCAAGTCTATGAATGAGATGCCATTTTCTTTAAGAGCCTGCAGATGTGAAGGCTCATCACGACGTGCCAAAAGGGCACCATGTACCTTAGGATGAAGAGTCTTGACACGACCATCACAAATTTCAGGGAAACCAGTCACTTCGCTGATACCAATGGTGTGCACACCGCTATCTTCCAACAATTTTTGTGTACCGCCAGTGGCGATAATCTCCCATCCGGCCTGTTGCAGACCTTTTACAAAATCAACTAATCCGGTTTTGTCGCTAACGCTGACTAATGCTCTTTTTGCCATATATGATTATAGTATTTCGTTATTTCCGTTGATTACTTTACCGATGACTTGTGCCTTGTCACCATAGCCAGCCAAAATATCGATGGCTTTTTGTGCGTCGGCTTCAGGCATAGCAATGACCATGCCGATACCCATGTTAAAGATATTGAACATCTCACGATGAGGAATACCACCCCACTCCTCCAACTTGCGGAAGATTGGCAGTATTTCCCAAGTGCCTTCAGTGATAGAGAAACCTTGACCCGGCTTGAAGATACGAGGTATGTTCTCATCGAAACCACCACCGGTGATGTGTGCAACACCATGTACATCACAATTGCGAATCACATCCAACACCTGACGAACGTATATACGTGTAGGTGTGAGAAGTACTTCGCCCAGCGTTTTCTCCTCACTAAGTCCTTCGTAACGAGAGAAGAGGTCGAGCTTGGCATCTGCTACAATCTTGCGTACGAGGCTATAGCCATTGCTGTGCACGCCAGTGGAAGAAATACCGAGAAGAACATCTCCTTCAGTCACCTTGCTGCCATCAATGAGTTTAGACTTCTCAACAACGCCAGTCGTATAACCTGCGATATCATACTCGCCATCCTCGTACATGCCCGGCATCTCGGCGGTCTCGCCACCAACGAGTGCACAGCCAGCCTGGCGGCAACCTTCTGCCACACCGGCAACGATGGCTTCTACCTTGGCGGGAATGTTATGTCCCAAGGCTACATAGTCTAGAAATACCAGAGGTTCGGCACCTTGAGCCAAAACATCATTGACGCACATAGCTACGGCATCGATGCCAATGGTATCATGCTTATCCATCGCAAACGCGATTTTGAGTTTTGTACCCACGCCGTCGGTTCCTGAGACAAGCACAGGTTCCTGAATATGGAGTGCACTGAGATCAAACATTCCTCCAAACGAGCCAATGTTACCCATTGAACCATGACGCATGGTGGACTTGACGTGCGATTTAATACGACTTACTACTTCGTAGCCAGCTTCGAGATTTACGCCGGCGTTTTCGTATGATTGTGCCATAAATAATAAAATGATATGGTGTGTATGTAATTATTTCTTGTTAAAATAGCGAACTGCGTTAGCAAACAATGGCTGATAGAGATTTCCTTCGATGTTTTGAAAGACTCCTTTCTCAAAGCGTTCGGTGTGTCCCATCTTACCCAGAATCTGTCCATTGCGAGAGATAATACCCTCAATTGCATAATATGATCCATTTGGATTGGCAGGGGCCTGCATGGTTGCTTCACCAGTGAGTGGATCTGCATAGCGGAAAGCTACTTGTCCATTTGCAAACAGTTCCTTGGCCATGTCCTCGTTTACTACAAATTTTCCTTCACCATGGCTTACTGCAATAGTATGTGTGTCACCTATTGCCATACCTTGTAACCAAGGAGAAGCCGTTGTTGCCACCGTTGTGGTAACCATCTGAGAGATGTGGCGATTGATATCATTGCGGAAGAGGGTCGGAGAATCAGGTGTAACACATCCCAATTTTCCATATGGAAGCAAACCAGACTTGACAAGTGCCTGGAATCCGTTGCATATACCCAAGATTAGACCACCACGTGCTATCAGACGTTCGATAGCAGCTCCCACGGTTTGGTTATTGATGACAGAAGCGATGAATTTACCACTACCATCAGGTTCGTCACCAGCCGAGAAGCCACCTGCGAACATGAGAATATGACATGCATCGATATGCGCAGCCATCTCATCGATTGAAGCCAAAACGTCTTCACCCGTGAGATTGCGGAAAACCGTAGTTTTAACTTCTGCTCCCGCCTTACGGAAAGCCTTGGCTGAATCGTAGTCACAATTGGTACCGGGGAAAACAGGAATATAAACAACCGGATGCTCAACAGGTTCGCCCGGGTACTCGGTAACCGCACTCTGAACAGGTTGTTCTATGCCAGCAGGCATCAGTTCAACATGCTTAGCAGGAACAGCATCGGGATAGATACGGTTGAATGGTGCAAAACATGCATCTTGCAGCGCCGTAAGCGAAAGTTCTTGTCCATTGACCACAAAAGCATGCTCGGTCGTCTTGCCAAGATATTGAGCGTTTCGATAGCGCAACTCGTGGTCGGTTGTAATAAGAATAGAGCCATAACCATATGCAAACAACTCTTCGTCCGCAATACGTACATCTACGCCGATATGATTACCAAAAGCTCCTTTGGCTAATGCTTCAGCAACACCGCCAAAACCGAGGGCATAGGCCGAAATAACATGACCTGCTTTAGCCTCGTCGTGGAGGAAAGACCAATTACGACGCAGTTCGTCAATATTCGGCATATAGTTGGCTTCTGGATTATGACGCAACAGGTAGATGTATTGTCCAGGCTTCTGGAAGTGAGTAGCCACAGCCTGATCTGCAGGCATGGTCGTAATACCAAAAGCAATAAGCGTAGGTGGCACGTTGATATGCTCAAAAGTGCCCGACATCGAATCCTTACCACCAATTGAAGGCAGGCCCAATTCGACTTGCATCTTAAGGGCACCCAAGAGGGCACTAAGGGGTTTGCCAAAGGTGTGAGGATCATTGGACATACGTTCAAAATACTCCTGATAAGAGAAACGCATGTGGCTGTAATCGCCACCTGCTGCAGCCACCTTGGCACATGCTTCCACAACGGCATATGCAGCACCATGGTATGGACTCCACTCCGAAATGAACGGATTGAAGCCAAAAGCCATGATAGAAGCTGTATTTGTAACACCATCGGTTGGAAGTTTTTGTATAGAAACTTGTGTCTCAGAGAGTTGCATCTTTCCACCGAATGGCATCATAACGGTGCTACGACCGATTGTCGCATCAAAATTCTCAATTAACCCCTTTTGTGAAGTGACATTAGGTGATGCGAGCACTGAGCAGAACTGCTCCTGAAGCGAGTTACCCGCAGGCTTTTGAAGGAATGGATTTTTCTCCTCAACAGGTTCGATGGTGGCACATGCATAGTGTTTAGCACCAGCCGAATCGATGAACTCACGGCTGAGGTCGGCAATCAATTCACCTTTATAATATTGGCGCATACGCGCGGTATCAGTCACATCAGCGACATAAGTAACCTCGATATTGTCCTTGCGACAAAGTTCCTCGAATGTCTCGCGGTCTTTGGCCTCTACGACAACAGCCATACGTTCCTGACTCTCGCTAATAGCCAATTCCGTGGGGTTCAAACCGGCATATTTGGTAGGAACACGGTCTAGATAGATATCCAAGCCATCGGCCAACTCGCCTATAGCGACAGATACACCACCGGCACCAAAGTCGTTGGATTTCTTGATTAGGCGAGTCACCTCCGGACGGCGGAAGAGACGCTGCAGTTTGCGTTCCTCGGGTGCATTACCTTTCTGCACCTCGCTACCACAAGTGTTGAGTGATGCCTCAGTATGCTCTTTGGATGAACCGGTAGCACCACCTATTCCATCGCGGCCTGTACGTCCGCCCAACAAAAGAATCACATCTCCGGCCGCAGGACTCTCACGACGTACCTGATCAGCTTTAACGGCACCAACTACGGCACCTACTTCAAGTCTTTTTGCCACATAGGATGGATGATAGATCTCACGCACATGAGTTGTGGCCAAACCTATTTGATTGCCATATGATGAATAGCCGGCTGCAGCCTTACGCGAAATCACCTTCTGTGGCAGTTTGCCCGCTAAGGTCTCTGCTACCGGTTTATAAATATCGCCAGCACCGGTCACACGCATAGCCTGATATACATATGCACGACCTGACAGCGGATCACGAATAGCACCACCCAAACAAGTCGAAGCACCACCGAATGGTTCTATCTCGGTCGGGTGATTATGGGTCTCGTTCTTAAATTGCAGCAACCATTTCTGTGTTTCGCAGGTTCCATTATCCTGAAGAACATCCACGTCCACGAAAATAGAGCATGCGTTGTTCTCCTCACTCACTTCCATATCGTCGAGCAGGCCCTGTTTGCGCAAATAGCGTGCACCAATAGTAGCCAACTCCATAAGGCACAATGACTTATGCTCACGGCCTAAATTCTTGCGTATGTCATAAAAGAGCTGGAGCGACTCTGCCATCTCATGCTTCATGAACGACTCATCAATGGTAATCGACTGTAGTTCGGTAGTGAACGTGGTATGACGACAGTGGTCAGACCAATAGGTATCAAGGATGCGCAACTCGGTCTCAGTAGGCTGACGATTCTCTGAGCGGAAATACTCCACAACCGTACGAAGGTCATCCGTATTCATTGCCAGTCCCCATTCTTTACAAAACGAAGCAAACTGAGACTCAGGCATGAGGGTGAAATCTGACAATTTGGCCAGTGGTTTCACATCGGCCTGCTCGTCGAGGTTTAGTACAGCAAGATTTTTCTCACGCGACTCCACCGCATTAATGTAATAGTGGCGAATCTTGTTGATAGTCTCATCGGTAGTGTCATCATCAAAGATGAGCAGACGACTGGACTTAATAGCTATCTCCGCCTTTGGATCAATCAAGTGTACACAATCGACAGCAGATGAAGCACGTTGGTCAAATTGACCAGGTAAATACTCCACCGCCAGATAACGTCGGCCAGCCAAGTCCAATTGGTCGAAAACTGTATCGGTAACAGTTTCGCCAAAGACAGCATAGCGTGACTGTTCGAGCAGTTCGGCCGTAAAACCAAACAAGTCATATACGTTAAGATAACGCAGTTGACGGAGCGAGAGTTGAAGGTTTTCATTCAGTTCCTTACGCAGACTCTCGGCCTCTACGCGAAACGCTTCTTTTTTTTCTACAAATATGCGGTATTGCATGATTGCTGAATGTTTAATAGGTTGTGTTGTTTAGATAACGGTAGCCAGCACTTTTTCGGTTTGTTTCGTGCGGAAATCGATAAGTTGTTCACGCAAACTTGCATCGCTCAGCGCCAACATTTGTACTGCCAGCAACGCAGCGTTTTTCGCGCCATCGATGGCAACACAGGCAACAGGTATGCCAGATGGCATCTGCACCATCGACAAGAGTGAATCAATGCCATTTAACTTACTATGAACCGGCACTGCAATCACAGGCAGATGGGTGAGCCCGGCAATAACACCGGCCAAATGAGCCGCACCACCAGCACCAGCAATGATGACCTTGAGTCCACGCTCTTCAGCCGACTCTACCCACTCCATTAGGGCATGAGGTGCACGATGCGCACTTATCACACGCTTGTCTACTTCTATTCCGAACTGCTCCAGGGTTTCAACAGCAGGGCGCATTACGTCCCAGTCGCTACCCGAGCCCATTATTACTCCAACCTTCATATCATTATTTTTTTCTGTTTGTACCTTAATATTATATCAGTCGTATCGAGTTAGATTATTCCCACTCAATTGTTGCGGGTGGTTTTGACGAGATGTCATAGCAAACGCGATTGACTCCCTTCACCTTGTTGATAATCTCATTAGAGGTTTTCGCAAGTACCTCATATGGAATCTGCGCCCAATCTGCCGTCATGGCATCAGTTGAAGTCACAGCACGCAACGCAACAGGGTTTTCATAAGTACGTTCATCGCCCATGACGCCGACACTACGCACAGTAGAAAGAAGTATAGCTCCGGCTTGCCATATTTTGTCATATAGGCCTGCTTCACGAAGATTATCAATAAAGATTTTGTCTGCGTCCTGCAACACTGCCACCTTCTCACGAGTGATATCGCCCAATACACGTACAGCTAAACCGGGACCTGGGAAAGGATGACGACCTATGAGGTGCTCGGGTATACCTAATTGACGACCTACACGACGTACTTCATCCTTGAACAACCAACGAAGTGGTTCGCACAATTGCAGGTTCATCTCCTTAGGCAGACCACCTACATTGTGATGCGACTTGATGACTTTTCCTGTGATATTGAGCGATTCTATACGGTCAGGATAGATGGTGCCTTGTGCCAACCATCGAGCATCAGTTATCTTTTTGGCTTCTGCATTGAAGACTTCTACGAAATCACGGCCAATAATCTTACGCTTCTGCTCAGGTTCGGTCACTCCGGCCAAATCTGCGAAAAAGCGTTCAGAAGCATCAACACCTATCACATTGAGTCCCAAACACTCGTAGTCACGCATAACATCAGTAAACTCGTTCTTGCGCAACATTCCATGGTCCACAAAGATACAAGTCAATCGATCGCCAATAGCACGATGCAGTAATACTGCAGCTACTGACGAATCAACGCCACCCGACAAACCTAAGATTACACGATCATTACCGAGTTGCTCCTTTAGTTCAGCGACTGTGGTATCAACAAACGATGCAGCAGACCAATCCTGATGCGAGCCACAAATGCCTACAACGAAATTACGAAGTAACTGCATACCCTGCAAGGTGTGATAGACCTCAGGATGGAATTGAACAGCCCATACAGGCTGATTATCAGCGGCATATGCAGCATAATTAACATCAGCCGTCGATGCTATTTTGTGGTAACCAACGGGGATGGCTGTGATACTGTCACCATGGCTCATCCATACCTGACTATTCTGCTCAAAACCTTCGAATAGTGGATTTTGTGTATCAACGTAGGCCAGATTGGCACGTCCATACTCACGGCTGTCGGTTTTCTCTACGCGCCCACCCTGCTCATGACTGAGCAATTGAGCACCATAGCAAATGCCGAGCACGGGCTTCCTACCCATGAATGCGGCCAAGTTTAACCTAAACGACTCTGGGTCATGTACCGAATACGGCGAACCACTCAATATGACACCTATCACATCGGTATCATCTTCAGGATATTTATTATATGGTAAAATCTCGCAGAATGTGTCGAGTTCGCGAACGCGACGACCTATCAACTGCGTGGTCTGTGAACCGAAATCTAATATGATGATTTTTTGCATGTTATTCTCGTGTGTAGTTTGGCGTTTCTGCCGTGATGGTAATGTTGTGTGGGTGACTCTCAGCAACACCAGCAGCAGTGATGCGTACAAAACGTGCCATTTGCAGTTCGTCTATATTATGTGCGCCACAGTAGCCCATGCCTGAACGAAGACCACCCATCAGTTGATAAATTGTTTCGCTAACACTTCCTTTGTATGGCACACGCCCAACAATGCCTTCAGGCACCAATTTACTTACCTCTTTCTGTCCACCCTGGAAATAGCGGTCAGCCGAACCAGCCTTCATCGCATCAATAGAACCCATGCCGCGATATGACTTGAACTTACGTCCGTTGAAGATGATGGTGTCACCAGGTGCCTCTTCGGTACCGGCAAACATCGAACCGCACATCACGCAATTACCACCAGCAGCAAGAGCTTTAACGACGTCGCCTGAGTAGCGAAGACCTCCATCTGCAATCATAGGTACCCCCGTGCCCTTAAGTGCTTGAGCGCAGTCAAATATTGCGGTAAGCTGTGGTACACCTACACCGGCGATGATACGAGTGGTGCAGATCGAACCGGGACCAATACCCACCTTAACGCCATCGGCACCATTCTCAACCAAGTACTTGGCTGCTTCAGCCGTAGCAATATTACCTACAACTACATCAAGGCTAGGATACTTGGCCTTGATAGCGCGTAGGGCTGATACAATATTCTTGGAGTGACCATGAGCAGAGTCAAGTACAACAGCATCCACGTCTTCTGACACGAGTGCATCTACACGATCCATGTAGTCACCTGTGATGCCTACACCGGCAGCTACGCGAAGACGACCCTTATCATCCTTGCATGCATTTGGATAATCCTTCAGTTTCGTAATATCTTTATAGGTCACGAGACCTACCAATTTACCATCCTCATCAACAACAGGCAATTTCTCAATACGATGTTCCTGTAGAGTTGCGATAACAGATTGATTAGACGAATCAGTGGTAGTTACCAGTCCTGTTGAGGTCATCACTTCCTCAATGTGACGACACATATCGGTCTGGAAACGGAGGTCACGATTGGTGACGATGCCAATCAAGTAGTTTTGGTCATCTACAACAGGAATACCACCGATATGATTTTCTTGCATCATACGGAGTGCATCCCCCACGGTCTGAGTTTTAGCTATCGTGATAGGATCCTTAATCATGCCATTCTCAGCACGTTTCACACGACGAACCTGTGCGGCCTGTTCTTCAATGGACATATTTTTATGAATAACACCGATTCCACCTTCACGAGCAATTGCAATAGCCATTGTCGATTCGGTAACGGTGTCCATTGCGGCAGATACAATAGGGATATTGAGGGAAATGTGACGAGAGAATTGTCCGCGAAGTGACACCTCGCGAGGCAAAACCTCGCTATAAGAAGGTACGAGGAGTACGTCATCGAACGTAAGTCCCTCTTGCATGATGCGATCAGAAATGTTTGACATATTATCTAATTTAATTCATTTACAAATGTTAATTTTGTACAATGCCAGTATATGATTTGAGCATGTAGTAGTCCACCATTGAGAGCTTGATTAAAGTTTGTGGTCGCAGTAGTGGCAGCGAAGCACACCTTCTGCATCGACATACGCTTTTTTCTCAACAGGCTCTGTCACGCTGATGCAGCGGTCGTTTTGGCACAAATGATCAGTCAGCGCTACTTCGTGTTGTGCACACTTCTCTTCTTCTCGCCATTGCAAGAGCGTATATATCAGCGACATACGAACATATTTACCATTCTCAACCTGGCGGAAATATGCAGCACGAGGATCTTTATCCACGCCTACCGTAATCTCATTTACACGTGGAAGTGGATGCAGCACAATCATATCTTTCTTGGCCATAGTCATCTTCTCCTCATCCAGAATAAATGCGTCTTTTAGACGCTCGTATTCGGCCTGATCGGCAAAACGCTCCTGCTGTACACGTGTCATATAGAGCACATCCACCATAGGCATAGCCTCTTCGAGGGTCATTACCTCAATATAGTTCTCTCCCAATTCCTGCTTCATGTAGTCAGGAAGACGAAGTTCTTCCGGAGAGATGAGTACAAAATGAGTACCCTCATAGCGGTTCATCGCCTTGATAAGCGAGTGTACGGTACGACCGTATTTGAGGTCACCACACAGGCCTATTGTCAGATGATCAAAGCGTCCAATCTCGCGACGGATAGTGAGTAAGTCTGTCATAGTCTGCGTAGGATGACTGTGGCCACCATCACCAGCGTTGATGATTGGTATACGACTATATTCAGACGCAACGCGTGGAGCACCTTCCTTGGTGGTACGCATAGCTACGATATCCGCAAACGAACTAACAACACGAATGGTGTCGGCAACCGTCTCACCCTTGCTAACGGAACTGCTACGAGCATCAGAGAAGCCCAATACATTTCCACCCAACTCCATCATAGCAGCCGTAAACGACAAACGAGTACGGGTTGATGGTTCGTAGAAAAGGGTGGCTAACTTCTTACCTTCGCACGCATGTGCGTATAAATCCTTATTATTTATAATATCTAATGCGCGGTTGATGATGAACTCTACTTCTTCAACCGTCAAGTCGGTAGGATCAAGCAAATGTCTCATAGTCTCTTTTTCTTTTGAATATGATTATTTTTGAATTTTCAGTTCATCCAACTCTCGTCCGACGGATTATCGCGGAACTTGAGCAGTTGTTGTTTTTGTTCAGGAGTAATATATTTCTCCTCAACCGCCACATCTGAGAGTACATCCAAATTAGAGAGACTAACGTTTTTAACGTTCGCTTCTGCCAATCGATTAAGACCTTTCTGCATGCCATATGTAAATATTGACACGATGCCCAGCACGTCAGCGCCTGCCTCACGGAGTACATTGACGACCTCGATACAACTTCCTGCGGTCGAAATCAGATCCTCAACCACTACCACTTTTTGTCCTTTTTCCAATCGGCCTTCGATTTGGTTGCCACGTCCGTGGTCTTTTGCTCCACTGCGTACATATCCCATTGGCAAATTCAATTTGGTAGCAGTGATAGCTGCATGTGCAATACCAGCGGTTGAAGTACCCATCAATACCTCAGCATTAGGATAGTGCTGACGAATAGTTTCCGCCAAACCATTCTCAACATCTTCACGAACATTTACATCACTTAATGTCAGACGGTTATCACAATAAATAGGGCTTTTGATGCCCGATGCCCATGTGAATGGTTCAGCAGGGCGGAGAAAAACGGCCTGAATAGAGAGCAGGTCGTGTGCAATCTGTTTTGCTATCATATTTATTCAAATTCTTTTACACATCTACGATATGCAGCTACAGGATCGTCAGCTGCTGTAATGGGGCGACCTACTACGATGAAGTCACTACCAATTTCTTTGGCACGCTCAGGAGTGGTGATTCGAACTTGGTCACCTACCACGCCATCCGCAAAGCGAATACCAGGTGTCACCGTAAAGAACGCCTTACCACAAGCCTCTTTGACCAATCCGGCTTCCAAAGGAGAACAAACGACACCATCGAGTCCGGCCTCTTGAGCACATTTTGCATAATGGCGAACGCAATCCTGGATGCTACCACTTATCAGCAAATCATCGTGCATACGTTCTTCACTGGTTGAAGTCAGTTGGGTTACTGCCAAAAGAATAGGACGAGTGCCGTCTGGACGAGTCAAACCTTCGATAGCAGCCGACATCATCTCCTTCGTACCTGCGGCATGCAGGTTGCACATATCCACGTCCAAACGACTGAGAACAGCCATTGCTTTCTTGACCGTATTAGGTATATCATGCAGTTTTAGGTCAAGGAAGATTTTGTGACCACGAGCCTTTAGCGCCCGTACGATAGCAGGTCCTTCGGCATAAAATAGTTCCATTCCAATCTTTACAAATGGTTTCTCCTCGGTAAATTGATCGAGGAATGCATAGGTTGCTTCGGCACTTGCAAAATCACAAGCAATGATTACTTCGCGTTTCATACTATACCTATTATATCTGATAATTGTTCTATTTTTAATTCGTCCATCACCCTTGGCAGGTCCGCAACAATCTGCGGGCATACCATTGGATTCACCAGATTGGCGGCACCTACTTCAATAGCACTGGCACCAGCCATCATCATTTCTATCACATCTTCGGCAGTAGTGATACCACCACATCCGATAATTGGCAGATGAGTGGCATGGGCAACCTGATTAACCATTCGCAGCGCAAGTGGAAAAATTCCAGGACCAGAATAACCGCCATAACGATTGGCTATCACGGGCTTGCGACGACGCAAGTCGATGCGCATACCCAGCACCGTATTGATCAAACAAAGACCATCTGCGCCTGCCTCCTCACACGACTTGGCAATCGCCACAATATCAGTCACGTTCGGACTCAGTTTCATATACACCGGCTTTTGAGTAACAGCTTTGACTGCACGTGTCACCTCTGCAGCTGCCTCTGGACTGGTTCCGAAAGCCATGCCACCATTATGCACATTGGGACATGAGATATTCACCTCCAAAATCTTTACGCTTTCTTGCTTATCCAAAGCAGCACATGAGTACTGATAGTCATCTATCGAAAAACCACTCACATTAGCAATGATGACACCGGCATATTTGGCAGCCAAGTCAGGCAACTCATTGGCAATAACATGTTCGACTCCCGGATTCTGTAAACCTACTGCGTTTATCATACCATAGCCGCCGCATTCTGCAATTCGTGGCAACTGATTACCATAACGTGCATCACGAGTTGTACCTTTAAAGCTGATGCCACCCAGCATATTTAAGTCATACAGTTCCGACATCTCTTTGCCAAAACCGAATGTGCCGGAAGCAGGAATAACAGGATTCTGCAGCACAATATCTGATAACTTGGTCTCTAATCTGTTATTCATTTACTTCTCCTTTCTTAAAAACAGGGCCATCTTTGCATACGCGCTTATTGCCATTTTTAGTTTGAATTGAACACCCCATACACACGCCAAAACCGCATCCCATTCGTTCTTCAAAACTCATCTCGCCATCTGCTTCTGTTGCCGAACACAATGCTCGTAGCATAGGTAATGGGCCACAGGCATAGAAATACGAAATTTTATCAGGCAATGCATTGGTTACAAATCCTTGCACACCCATCGTTCCATCGGCAGTGGTTATGGTTACTTGGCATCCCAAGGCCTGAAACTTCTCTGCATAAAACACCTCGCTCGCTGTGTTGAAACCCAATATTACGTTCACATGCTTACCTTTTTCGCGCAATGTCTTTGCCAACATATACATGGGCGGAACTCCCACTCCACCACCTACCAGCAATGGTGCATCTCCTGCGGCGTCCAAGTCGTATCCATTTCCCAACGGAGCCAAAATCTTTAATTCCTGACCCAACATCAAATTGGTCATTGCCAACGTACCTTTTCCTACCACTTTATAGACAATGGTCAGTACACCATCGCTGCTATCACATATTGAAATTGGGCGACGCAGAAACAGCCCAGGTAAGCTGATTTCAACGAACTGACCCGGGTGCATACCGGTTGTATCACCTGCCAATCGCATCTGCCACACATATTCGGTTAGCGCCTCGTTGCTCAGTATCTTCCAATTTGTATCTTGTATCATTTTCGAAGAAGTATTCTTTTTCCGTATTTGATTTCGTATCCCAAGTTTTTATTCCGCATCTTGTACTCTGCGACCTTTCACTAACCAGCCATCAAATGGCTGTGCTTTTCCCATACTAAGGAAATTATGATGGTCTATCACATATTCGGTCTCCACATCAAAATTCACCCATTCGGTTGGTTTGCCTAAACCCATTATTTTGCGTCCATTGGTAGACATAAGTTCTACCAGCCGATCTAAAGTGATAATACCTTTATCCACAAAATAAGTATACATCAAAGGAAAAGCGGTTTCCAACCCTACGATACCATAAGCACTCTTTTCCAATCCACGATTTTTTTCTTCCAGACTATGTGGAGCATGATCCGTGGCAATCACATCGATTGTACCATCCAGCATTCCTTCGATAAGTGCATCACGATCAGCCTCGCCACGCAGAGGTGGATTCATCTTCCACCAACCATTTTCTCGAAGGTCATTTTCCGTCAGCAACAGATAGTGCGGTGCCGTTTCACAAGTCACCGGCAATCCCCGTCTTTTGGCTTCGCGAATCAAAGACACCGACTCTTTGGTGGATATATGACATACATGAAAACGACACCCGGTCTGCTCTACCAGACGGATGTCGCGTTCAATTTCTTTCCATTCACTCTCCGAACAAATGCCACGATGACCATGCATTTGTGCGTATCTACCCTCATGTATATAACCACCTCTTAAAAGAGAATCCACCTCACAATGTGCCACAATAATGCTGTCAACAGCTTTGCATCGGCGCATTGCCTCCAGCATCGTATCTTCCTCTTGAACACCACGTCCATCATCCGAAAAGCCGGCAACATAGGGAGCCAATGTTTCAAAATCGACCAAATCACCCATACCACGTTGCCCCATTGTTATCGAAGCATACGGATGTACCGAAACTTGAGCATCACGTTGTATGATGTCCATTTGTGTTTGCAGATGTTCAAGCGTGTCAGGAACAGGATTGAGGTTCGGCATTGTAAACAAGTCGCTGTAGCCAGCAGTCCCTGCCGCCATAGTACCAGAATATATGGTCTCTTTATACGAAAAACCAGACCCGCTCAGGTGGACATGTAAATCCACAAGAGCCGGTATGGTGACTAAACCTTGACTTTTTTGCATTGCTAACCTGTTTATAGAGTGAGGTTCTCTTCCTTTTGCAGCCCATAACGAGCCAATAAAAGCAAAAGACATTGATTATCAGCACATTGGAAGGCATGTACTGAAATCGAGTACAAAGGTACTATTTTTTTTTGAAATACGCAAGCAAAAAAGTAAAAATATTTGCGGGATTAATAAAATTCAAAACTTCCACACTCCGCTTTTCCCATTTCTTCCAAAAAAACTCTAACCAGAAGACATTATACACCTTAACGTCCTCCATTCGAAATTGGGTCTGAGCCGCGTAAAATGGGCAGCAATCAGTCTTGGGAATAGTCGGTCTTTTCGTCATGACCATAGTCCAGATGCAGACCGGGTGTCGCCACAAAATGGCGCGTGTAGAGCGCATGGGCATAACTGATTCGATAAGCGGCCGCTACAAACCAATATCCCTGGTTATACATGTAGGGTCCACTGCCTTCACCATAAATGTCGCGACGTAGTCGCTCTTTCACCAAATCTGTATTTTCTTCGGCAGTTATTTCTTTGACTTGTGCATCTACATACTCCTTAATATTGCCGTGATACCAGAATTCTAGTTCACTATCACTCACAAAACCACAGATATAGGGTTCTTTGGTAGCATGTCCATTTACAGAAGGACGAAACCAAGCGCTGATACAGGAGCTGTCCACATCCACCATAATATCGATTACCATCGGACTGACATCATATTGAACAGGTGTTGTCGTCACTGGCTGACGATAGAGCCGACCAATAGGTTTCTGTATATTGTCAGGATTGACACAAAAGCCAAACATCACATATTCGGTGGAAGGAGTGAGATTAAAAAAGAACCGCTTGGCCGTGCCGTGATAGAATGTACGAGACTCAAAACTGGCTATATACTCCTCATTTTCTACCAGATAATTAAAGCGCCAGTCCAGATAATTCTGATAGAGTTTGTCCAATATAAGTGTTTCCAAATGTTCATCATTCAACCCGATTGACTCCAAAAAGTCCTTCTCAAGCAAGTCAAAATAGTAGTATGCACGATCATCCTCCGCCCATGCGGTAACCGACATCTGGGTTCCCATCACTTCGCTCGCCTCGAAATGTAGAGGCGTATCTGTCGTGATATAGGGCGCCCGTGTATCACATGACATCAGGGCAGTGATGGCAAACAGTATTATCAACAGCTTTTTCATAAACGTATAATTACAATTCAAAATAAAACACTTTTTTAGAATTTTCTATCTATTTCACCATGTTCATACAAGAGTTGGATAGCCGTGTATAAAAATCGAAGATATCCTTTCACATGGCTGCCATAGTGTCCGAAATTGGTTTCCACATTACAGTCGTAATGCTGAACTAATTCCAATAACTGTTCCGCATTCTCAAATGGCACCACATTGTCATCCATCGAGTGGAACAAATAGACGGGGGAATGAGGAACAAAAGAGTTAGCAACACTATTGCCGAGCATAGCCAAATAGAGCAACGTCATACCATCACTCGTCTTGTTGCATGCTTCTGGCGTCATGATATCGCTCAATTTCTTGGTACCCATCAGTTCTGTAATCTCAGCCATCGCATAGCGTTTACTATTAATCCAATCATCCATATGTTCAAGGGTATTCGGAAGGAAAAACTGCGAATAGTCCAAGTCGAGTTGATGCCCCACATCCATGCCTTGAATAATCAAAGGAATGGCACACGGATAATCCGTATAGTCGTTGTCTATCAGTTTATCATAAGTCACACAGATATCATATGGACCACCACCTGCCATCACCAAGCGAATCTTGGCTTTATTACTGTTTTCCAAATATTGAGTAACTGCTACGGTTGTCGCTCCACCTTGGCTATAGCCAAATAGCAAAATATCGTCGTACTCAGGCATGCAATCAATATGCTGTAAGAAAGGAAGCGAAGCAAAATACATATCAGCTACGTTTTGTGCAGTCAAGCGCGAACATAGATAAGGGTGAATTCTGTCGGCTGTCATGCCATATCCTATATAATCCGGAACAATGACAGCTATGCCACGCGCAGCAAATATCCCCTCCAAAGGAAATGATTCGCTCGGAGCTTCATAGTTGGCACCTATCGTATAATGGCTTACAACCATGATGCGTTTCACCTTTCCATTCAAAGGAACCACAATGCGACCAGATAAACGTATCGGGGCACCATTTTCGTCCACAGACATATAGGAACCACAATAACT
Organism: Paludibacteraceae bacterium; assembly: GCA_024399615.1. Taxonomy (GTDB): domain Bacteria; phylum Bacteroidota; class Bacteroidia; order Bacteroidales; family Paludibacteraceae; genus Colicola. The sequence continues at coordinate 26,582 of JAKSNQ010000025.1, forward strand.
GCGAGATTGATCAGAATGCCAGTTCGAAAACAGACCTTTTGCCAATCCCACAGAATTAAAACTGCTCGTACGCATCACATCATCAATCAGCGTATCTGTACATTCTGCTTCAATGCGATTCAGCCTTGTATTTAACTGATTTTCAGCCTGTATTCCATCGATAGATACTGAGTATGGTATAAAGGATTTTGCAGGGTCTAAACTGCTGAAATCATCCAATCTTACCCACTCATCATGCACGTGATAACAACTTGTCATCACCATCAGCACTAGAATTATATAGCCTATCCTACTTTTCATATTTTAGATTTATTTATTACACTTACGCTATTTTCAAAATCTATACCCCACACCTATGGTTAAAATACGTGACATCGCCATGAAGAGTGTGCCTTTATTTTTCATAGCAGACAATCCTCCTCCCTCGACACAGCCATACCATCGTTCTTTTCCGAACGTAAAACCAAGTACTGCCATTTCCAATGCGACACCTACAGCGGTATGATGTCCTTTCATATCCACTTCGCTACCTCCATTGATATCCATACCTAAACTGATGGAAGAATATATATCCACAGATGGGCTATGATAGTAGGTAAAGCGTGCAGTAGGCATCAGGCTCAGATTATAGAACCCCTGCGGAGAACGATCTAAGATGGCATTTTGGTTATTATAGACAACATTTTGCCAACCCGTGTATTGAAAATCGACTTGGCCACCCAAACTGCACCAGCTGTTTAGACGGTAGAGATATTCAACTGCGAGGTGAGGCGTCCAAAAAGTCTTTTGTCTTTCAGTAAATCGACTGGAAGCCGTTCCCACATTCCTGTAATCGGCAGGGGTATCATCGTACCAAAAAAGCGATTCTGATAGACAATCACCTACCATAAAGCGGCATTCGTGAGGCCTCTCGCTCCGTTTCTCAACACTCTCTGCCATTAGTCCCACGAGTGGTAGCAGGCATGTCAATACAACCAATAGTTTTTTCATCTGAATGCAAAGTATTTGTTATATGAAATCATAAATCCACACATATCGGCCGCAAAAGTACAAAAAAAAAATGAATTACGCAAATTTTCCGTGATTTTTACAATACTATTACATCAAAATCATGCATTTTAACATTTTATTCAATCAAAAGGCAACCAATTCTGAAAAACTTTAATCATGCCCCGAAAAAGAAAAGACAAATTCAATATAAAACAAAATGTTGCGTAAACTTCTGTGACACTCATGAGAATATTTATTAATTTATTGTATAACCTGTCAAAAATTGGGGTCCACTATACACTTTTTTATGTTGAAATTTGGAGATGTGATTTTTTTTCTGTAATTTTTTATTCAAAAATCGAGCGATAATAATTAGTTAGAATTGGATGATTACTTTTTATCGTATTCCGACATATAAGAATAGTCAT
>JAKSNQ010000026.1 GCA_024399615.1 Paludibacteraceae bacterium
CAGCTATGTTAAGGCTGAACTCAGGAGTACATTTTTCAATGGTGATGTCCTTGGTATCCTCGCCGGCATAGAATCCGGTAGTTGCAGGCTGCGAAACCTTGATGGTTGCTACGCCTGCGCGGTTGGCAGTAAAGGTGTTGCCGGCAAACGTATTGTCAGAAGCCACTTCCGCAACAGCAGGAGTGAAAGACAGAATCGTATAGGTAAGTGCTGCTGGACTATTGGAAGCTACCACATTTTCTACTACATCGCCTACGTGAATCGTTGACTCGATGTTCCATGTGTATTCTGGAGTCAAAACATTCTCAGTAGCACCTGCCAGGTTGATGGTTTGTGAATAGCCATTGAATGAGTCGGAAATGACAATTTTAGCGTTAGTAAGATCACTTACTGCGGCATGGTGATACGTAACTGTGAAAGTGGAAGTATTGTAGTATCCCTCCTGAGAGTTGGCATCAACAGAAACCTCTACCACACCATTAGCGACGCCCTGAACCTCCCAAGTCATCGCAGGCACGTTACACCATGCGATAGTGAAGGTCTGCACATCATCTTCTGCACCAATGAGCTTGTTGCCGAAATCCAGAGATGTTTTTGAAGGAGTCTCAAGATACTGTGCCATGGTCACGAACACGTTCTTGATAAATTTCACCAATGTACCACTTGCTTGAGCTTTGATTTTGGTGATGTCCAAAGAGATGTTGTTGGATTTATTGGCAGCCGATGTCCCTAATACATTTGGCTCATAAGAGGCAATAGTTGATCGCTGATCAGCTGCATTGTAACCATAGATATAGGTTGTTTGAGTAGCAGATGCACGCTTCCAAATATCATAAGAAAGTATAGCACCTGGGCCGGACAAAACAAAATCCACACCAGAATTATTGCTGTAAGCACCAATGCTGTACTCCGTAGTGTTGTACACAACGTACCAAACGCCATTGTGCTCCTCGCCATGACCGCTACCAGTCCATGCGGCAAACATATTACCGGTAAGAGTAGCCAAAACCATGACAGCAAAAATCTTTTTCGTATTCATTTTGAAAGCAAATCCGCGTTGCGCGGCATTCTTTAGCCGTGCAGAAAAAGAAGTAGAGATTTTCATTTTCAGTGTATAATCTTAAGTTATTGTTCTATACAAACAAAATACCATAAATGTACGAATTTTAAGGTAATTCCTATCAAAATGTACACAATCTGGCACAAAACGAGTGCAAAATTAATATAAATCTTTTAATTAGCAAAAAAACAGTTGTAAAATCGTAAGAATCGTATATTTTTTAATATCAAACATACCAAAACGTGCAAAAATGTGTATATTTTAGTATATTTGTTAAGATTAGTATAAAAAATTTCATGCGCGCGCGAACTATATATATTATTATACAATACAGACTACTGGGTAATAATATAATTTTCGATTTAATTCGCGGATAATTCGCGGTAATTTACGTTATGGCGCAGACTTTCTTTTGCTTCCTGAGCTTGTCGAAAGATTAAATTCTTACACTTTGACTGCCTACACGTATATTGCTCCCTTGCTTTTTATGCACTTTTTATGCATTATTTGCGCACTACTGCGAATGCTTATGTATCACGATTAATCTGATTGACCAAAAAATTCCGAGATCATTATTTTCAATAATGACAAAAAAGTTTTCATTTTTTTGCCAAAAAATTTGGAAATATCAAAAATTCATCGTAGTTTTGCAACTGATTTCTCATCAAGCTACTAAACCACCACCAATATGAAAATTTACCAGCAGAATGGAGTTGAGATTCTCCAAAACTTAGCCGCTATCTTTCAACTTCAGTTAGAAGAATTTGAACGTACCGATGGACGAGTGTCGTACACATTTGAGTACAAATCGCGTACATACACTTGTCATGCGTACTTTGATGTGCCGGAGATTACACTACAGTTGTGGTTCGCTCTGCGTAAGCCCTATACTTTTGATCGTTGGAGGGCTGCTATTGAATTGTGTAATGAGTGCAACGAGAAGTTTGGTACTGTCACTTTTCTTTATGAACATGATGTACCATCAGATTTGTTGTTCATCCATGAGACGATATGGTGTGTTTCTCCGACAGAGACATACTTCCAGAAGTTCATTGACATACTGTATGATTATCTGGACCTCTTTGCCGATTGTTGGGAGAAGCGGACGGCATTGCTCGAGCAGGAATCGGAAACTTACGAAAAAAATAAAGCAAAAATAAAACAAAATGAAAAAGAATCTTAGTTGTGCGCTTACGAGCGTGCTGATGTTGGCGATTACAGTAGTACTGATCGCTGGTTGTGACAAGAAAAAAGAGAGTACTCACGAAGAGGAATTGTCGGAACGTATCTCAACCGTACGTATGGACGATGGTACGTACAACCTGGTGAACACCGAGACCGGTAAGACACTCATCAAGGACATCGACGTGGACTGGGTTCAGACTGGACGTGATTCGCTCGCAGTTTTCTCTCAGGACAAAAAGCGAGGTTATTTCAATGTCAATACGGGTGAGATAATCATCGAACCAACATACAAGCATGCTTGGGTGTTCTCAGAAGGTTTAGCTGGTGTGGTTAAGGATGATATGATAGGCTTCATCAATCCGCAGGGAGAAGTGGTGATTGACTTCCGTTTCCCATATCGCGGCAACTCGCTCACCAGTTTCGTTTTTCATGATGGAAGGTGTGTAGTAGCAGACGCTAACCAGAAGATTGGCGCAATCGATACCCTTGGAAACTGGATTGTACAGCCCAATTATGACCATGTTATTTTGACCAAAGACTATGCTGTGGTCAGTGTGACCGGCGAGTTCAACAAACAACTGAGTTATGATGGTCGTGTGATATTGGATTGCGTCATTGATAACATCCTTGATATCTATTACGACAAGAGTTATATCAATCTGCAAACCGGTTGTCCATCAGAGGAGCGAGTGGCCAGCAATGAGTTTTTTGAGTATAAGGTAAGTGGCAGAAGTGGACTGATGAACGATAAGGGGGAGTTTATCACCAAGCCTATCTACACCACTATCTACGGCCTCGGCCCTCACCTGTTCCGTGCCATTCTTCTGGACGGACACAGCGAAGTGCTGATCAATGAACGTGGACAGGTGTTAAGCAAGATGAAGTGATTTTTCTGCGCGGAGAAGCAATGTGTAACCCTATGCTTCCATGCTTCACTTGTTTTTATTGAAGATGAAGAGGATGTCGGTGAAATCTTTTTGCTCCTGGGCCCACTTTTTGGGAGGAACTTGCAGACAAAGTTTTCCCTGCTCGGAGAAAATCTGTATCTGGTATGGTTGTTTTGCACGATAGATGGTGCGCAAGTCATCGATCGCGAAGCGGCAACTGATACGGTGATGCCAATGTTTTTTTTCTTTTTCTACAAAGAATATAGTGAAACTGTTGGTCGGTTCTGTTTGGACTACATTGCCAAGGTGCTTGTCTTCACGTGGATAGAGAACGATGCGTTTAGAGGGGGCCGAAAGGATGACAACTGAATCGATATCGAGGGGCGTTGGCGAATAGGCGCTAACGTTCATGGTGAGATCTTCCTCATAGGATAAATAGGTGATATCAGCTTGACCACTTTGTGATTTATTGCTGGGATTCTCCAGAATAAAAGGCACTACAAAATACTGATAACCATTGGGAATAACTCGAAGGATGTAACGATCCTTGAGGTCCTTGCCTTGGGCCGCGAAAATTTGACCCAAGACCATTATGATACATATAAATCTTTTCACGGAGTATGGTTGGTTAGCGTTCTCGAAAATCAGCAATCATGCATGTGGAAATAAAAAGGGGTGTTCGTGATGACGAGCACCCCTTTTTTGTAATTTAAGAGGATTATTCGCCGTAAACGAAATAGGTCTTGCAAGTGTAAACACCCATTACGCTAAAGGTCTTTACGTCGATGTGGCTGATCTTCTTGATGCCACCATTCTTTGCTGCTTCGTGGATACCGCCATCACCGATAGCAACAACACCTACGAATGATTTAACCTCAGCAGTGCCTACTTTGGTGCCGAAAGTGTTGCTGGTAGCAGCAACTGGTTCAACGGTGTTGGTGAAAACGCTACCAACGGTGCCAAGGCTACCGCAGCTTGAGAAAAGCAGAGCAGATGCTGCTACTGCCATAGATACGAAAAGTTTTTTCATAATAAAATAATAATTAGTGGTAGTAATCGGATGTGCAGGAGTTTTTTGTGCTCCTGCTCATCCGTTTATGTGTAAATGATAAAATTAGAATATACAGATCAACGACGCGACGTGAGCGAAAGGATATGACGATTGAAGTCGGTCTTCTGCAACAGGTCCTCGATGGTGAGATGCATGCGGTATTTCCAGAAATGTCGTGGATTCGCGGGCACGTTGATACGTTCTCCATTGGCGTCAGGGAATCGGACGTCGCCATCCACGGCGAGCCAATCCTGCAGCGGCAGAATAACCCACATAGCGGGGCTGTACATGTGCTGATTGACGATAAACTCGGCAATCTCGGGTGTCATCTCTGCAGGTGCTTCCCCTTGCCAACCCATCTGGCTGTTGTAGAAACGCTGCGTGAGTGCTCGATCCTCTTCCCACCATGCTCGAATAGGATTGGTGTCATGTGTACCCGTGGTGCAGACGCTAAGATATGGCGCGTTGCCTGGGTGTGCAAAGTCGACGCTTGGATCCTTTGGCATACGCTGTATCTCGAGTGAGAGAATCTGCATTTGGTTCATGACAGATGGTACGCAGTCCGGTACCATGCCGAGATCTTCGCCACATACGAGCATGTTGGTCGCATTGATGAGAGTTGGCAGTTTGCGCATCGCACTACGATACCAGAAGTCGTTGTGACGGCGGTAGAAATACTCGTCGTGAATATACTTAACCACGCGCTTCAGGTCATCGCTCAATTCATTGTAGGTGTGTGACTGATAGAGTGCGATACGTGGGTGCAACAATTCGGGATTTTTCTGATCCTCGACAAAGAGAACCTCGCAATGCAGATAGTACAATCCCTCCATGATATTGGTCTGTTGCTCTGTGAGTTTTCCGTCTTGCTTGGCTGCCAATGCTTCGAAATACTCCTGAACCTTGAGTTGGGTATTGAACTCGTCCTTGAACCAATAGATATACCCGTCGGTCGTGTTAAGGAACTGGTGCTTGGCCAGTTCGGTGTCGTAACCAAAGATTTCTCCGAGGAAATTGCTGCGCAGGTATGGTTTGGTCAATCGGTCGCGATCGGTTCTGACGCCCATATCCCAAAGTTCTTGCATGGTGTATGGCATCGCTGGTGAGAAGTGACCGCACAATCCCCAAACGGCTGTTTTGGGCATTTGCCAGATGCGGAAGAAACCGAGTATATGGTCGATACGATATGCATCGAAGTAATCCTGCATCTTGGTGAATCGACGACGCCACCATAGGAAATTATCTTTCTCCATTTCGTCCCAGTTGTAGGTGGGGAATCCCCAGTTTTGACCGGAGATGGAGAAATCGTCAGGTGGTGCTCCGGCGGAGGCATTCAGGTTGAAGAGTTGTGGGTCGGTGTATGCATCGACAGAGTCTGGCGAGATGCCAATAGGTATATCACCCTTCATCGCAACACCTTGGCTATGAGCATATGCCACGGCTTCTGCCAACTGCTTGTCGGCATGGAATTGGAGGAAGTAATAGTATGCCTGTGGTTCCTTGTCTCGCTTGGACATGAAGGCGGCATATGGCTCCAACCATGAGCGGTTTTTCTCGAAGAAAGTCTTATACTCCTCGCTGCTGAAGAGGGCTTCATGCTCGTTTTTGTAGATGTACTTGAAGAAGCGTGTCTTCTCGTCATATACATTTTGGTAGTCCGCAAAAGTGAGGGCGTTGAGTTCGGCCTGCTTAGCCTTGTATTTCTTGAGCATAGCGGGCGACAATTTACCCATGCGCTCGATGTTGATATAGATAGGATGAAGCGCAAAGACGCTGACGGCGTTGTATGGGTATGAGTCGCGGTTCGTATGGGTGAGAGTGGTGTCGTTGATAGGCAGAGTTTGAATCATCTGTTGTCCGGTCAGGGCCGCCCAATCTGCCATCTTCTTGAGGTCAAGGAATTCGCCGATACCGAAGTCTTCGTTGGTGCGAAGTGAGAAAACCGGAACCGCTACACCTGCTCCCTTCCATTTGGGTTGGGTGCGACGGAATGAGCGATCGTTCTGCAGGATGCAAGCTCCCTTTTCCATTCCCCATATCTGTCGGTTCTCACCCCACTCGGTATCTACTACGGCGCCCGAATGGAGGTCGTAGATGACGTATTTGTACTCGATAGGATCGAGAGTGTCAACATGGATAGCTGCGTGCCAAACAGGGAAGTTGGTATCGCTCATGATGAGTTTTGCCGCGTGGTTCCAATTGCCTAACTGTGGAATGTTGCCGATGATTGCAACACCCTGTGATGGCAGGATTTGTGGCAAGTCAATTGAGAGGCAGATATTGGAATCGGGTGCTTCTGGGGCAGAAATGGCAGAGGTACGACGGAAGAGCGCGGATTGGAACGCTGTGGAGTAGAACGACTTTTCATAATCGCTGGCCTGCCAAAAATCGCGCACCAACAGATGCTGTGACTGATGTAGGGTGATGTGTCGTTCGGGACCCTCTTCGTAAAGGAAGGAACCATCCTGCATGCGGATAGCATAGTGATAATAAATCTCACCTACCATGTCTGAAACTGGTAGTGTGACAGTCCAAAAATCGGTGCCTTGACAAGTCAAGAACAAAGGACGTTCCTGCGTCCAACCCAATAAAGACTGACGTGTCTCAATCACGCATAAGTTCTGTCCCCATTGGGTGCGATAATTGATCTGGAATGTTAGATTCATGGGATATACAAATTAAGTTAGTGTATGTTGACTATCTTTTTGCGTGCAAAATTAGTGAAAAAAGTTGATATATGCAAACTATTGCTTGTCTTTTCCTGACTTTTTTGTACTTTTCATAAGAAAAGTGCCGATGCACATGGGTATAATCGTGTTTATCAGCCACAAGAGAACACTGGCTGCGGCTACGATCGAGGGTTCGGAAGTCACGTGGGCAAATACCATCGAACTAATAACGCCCTTTACAGCCGGATCGGCTGCTGGCATGACGGGTAAGAGTGTGACCAGTAGGTAATAGATGGGGATAAGCAGCAGGTTCTGCCCCATCAGCGTAATGCCAACAAAGCGTAACATCAGCCACCATTGTATGCTGAAAATCAGATATCGCAGCATAGACCATACCATTATCCTGACGGAGTTTTTCTCCTGAAAGATACCAACCAATATGACAGCAACAATGGCTATGATGCAGCCAATACAGACCATCCACGATGGCAGAAGCGCCCAAGTCTCCACTCCCATCCATGCGAGGGCAAGCAGACCGAAAATGATGTTTACCGCAAATAATGCTCCCGATCCCACAAATCCCATTCCAATGGCTTTTGCCCACTTCTTCTGATCGGGGATAGATAACACTCGCGTGGGGTATTCTCCCAATCGGCCAGGGGTGATGAATGCTCCTCCGAGACCATGTAACACTTGCCGAAAAGCCTGACCGAGGGACAAGGGCTCAATGAGACGGAGTAAGCTCTGCCATTTGCATGCTTCCAGCAGCAGGTTCAGCGGCATGAGCGAAACGACTGCTATCAGCGTTACCCAGGTAGTCCGGTCTGCTTGATGAAAGTATGCATGCAACTGGTCATATCCATCGAACGTGACCAACAGGTAGCACAAGTAGCCATAGGCGGCTACTGCAATCAGCCAGTTGGCAACATGGACCAAGGTATGTCGGGAAAAGTTTGTCATGCAAAAACTTGTGTCATGATATCCAAGGAGTGAGGCATGCGAAAAGCAGGTACATGCTGCTGGTAGTAGTCCATCAAGGCGCGTAGTAGAACCTGACGTTGCAGGCGGGTGAGATCTTTGTGCTCCTCGTCAAACAGAGGACGGAACAACCGATGGGATGGATTATCTGGATCGATACCAAATCCCAATTGCTCCAAAAAAGAAACGAGAAACTCCAGATGCACGTTTTCCGGGTCCGGTCGTTGGTCCAAATGGTGAACGACCTCTGTCAGAAAATCAAATAGTATGGGATCAGGCATGGGATGCACGAGGGTGTTGAAGAGCATCTCGGCGATAAACAAGGCCTCGGTTTGGCGTCGAATGTCGGAATTGAGTTGGGTGGCAACGTAGGACGGTGTAAATTCTTTCAGTTGTTGTATGTCGCGGTTCTGCAAATGTACTGCCTCAATGTCGAGTAGCGTAAGCGGCATGAAAAGCTGTGCTAACCGATTACGTTTATGTGCTGACCCTATGCCATAGATATAGTAGGGAACTCGCCCATGATCGCGAGTGAAGAGATGGAGAATGGCGACCTTGTCGTTCACCTTTGCCAGATGCAGTACTATCGCTTGAGTGGACACATTCATAGGGTACCGATGAGAAGGCATATCATGCCTAAGATGACGCCGATGAGACAAATGGTCTTGGCGCGTATATTCTTGTCTTTCAGTACGATGGCGCCATAGATAAATGGGATGATGCAGCCGCTTCGCCGCACAGTCGAAACGACCGAGATGAGCGAGTCAGGGTCCGTGAGCGACAGCAGGTACACAAAGTCGGCCATGATCAGGAAGACCGAGATGGCGACAATCGACCAGCGCCATTGGGGTTGGGCTTGTGGGATGTAGCGTTGCCAGCGTTGTGCACAATAGATGAGCGTCATCAGGATGGCCTGATAAAAAGTATAGAAAACGAGTACCGCATTTCGATCGATATGCCGCATGAGATACTTGTCATAGAGACCGCTGGCTGCACCGAGCAGAGTGGCCAGTACCAATACATAGAGCCAGATATTATGTTTCCAGGAAATACCTTCCGTCTTTCCAATGATAGAGAAGGCATAAAAAGATATGAGTGCGATGGCAATACCTGCTCCCTGCCAAGGATTGAGCACCTCTCCAAAGATGAGCATTGCGCCCAAAAGAGTCCACATGGGGCGTGTGGCATTGATTGGTGTGACAAGCGTGATGGGGAGGTGCTTCATGGCATAGTAAGCGCATATCCAACTGGAAAGCACGAGTGCCGATTTGAGAAGGATAAAGAGATGGTCGTGAAGACTGATTTGTGGCACGTATATGAGGGTATCTGCCATCGATTGAGGTGCTATTCGCGAAGCGAAAAACCATGGCAACAGAATGGCCGAACTGACCCACACGCTCATCATGAGGACGTAGGATACATTATTGTTGGTGACCGACTGTTTTTTGGCAATGTCGTAGAAACCTAAACAGAAGGCCGAGGCTATAGCAAATAAAATCCACATGGTTGATACGATGATGATGCTAATGTAACCCCCTTATTTTTTGGGTTCCAGAGTGATGAGCGGTATGAGCATCTCTTCGAGGCTGATGCCACCATGCTGGAAAGTGCCCGTATAGTATTGAGCGTAGTAATTGAAGTTGTTGGGGTAACTGAAAAAGTCGCTTCCGCTGCAGAAGAAATAGGTGGACGAGATATTTGGTGAAGGTAGCCCGAAGAGTTTGGGTTGCTCCATCAGATAGGTGTCTTTCGCCTTGCACACCAGCGCTTTACCTACTTTGTAACGTAGGTTGGTGTTGGTGTTTTTATCGGCAACTATAGCCACCGGATTATCGACGCGCACTGTTCCATGATCGGTAGTGAGCACCACTTTGTATCCGAGTTGGGACAATCGTTCCAGCAAACGCATGGTGGGTGAATGTCGGAACCACGATACGGTCAGCGAGCGATAAGCAGCCTCGTCGGAACAGAGTTCACGCATCATCTTTGACTCGGTTCGGCTATGAGAAAGCATGTCGATAAAGTTGAGGACGATGACCTGCAACGGGGTCTTGGAACCCTTCAGGCGTGCTATAACCTTGTCGCAGTAGTCACTTTCATTGACCTTATGATAAGTGTACTCGTCGTGACGGCGAAAACGCTGTATCTGACTGGCTATCAGCTCATTTTCGTATTGATTCTTTGTTTCTTCGTCTCCTTCTTCGACCCAAAACTGAGGGAACATCTGTTGTATCTGCAGAGGCATGAGACCGGAGAAAATGCTATTGCGAGCGTACTGCGTGGCGGTAGGCAGAATCGAGGTATAGAGGCTGTCATCGGTCACGGTGTAGTAGTCCGAGACGAGGCCCTCGATGGCCTTCCATTGGTCATAGCGGAAATTGTCAATCACAAGCAGACAGACTTTCTCGCCTGCATCCAGCATGGGGAAGATCTTGTTTTTGAAAATATCGGTAGACATCAGTCCTGGGTGTTGTGTCATCCAGTCTGCGTAGTTTTTTTGGACAAACTTGAAAAAGGCAGCATTAGCCTCTCGTCGTTGCATCCGAAGCATCTCGGTCATGCCGCTACCTGCGTCTTGTAATTGCAGTTCCCACTTGGTCAGGGTTTTCTGTACGGCTTTCCATTCGTCTATGGTGGTGGCAGAGTTGATCAGGTAACTGATGTCGGAAAATTCCTCGCGATAAGAGGTTGTGGCTTTCTCTTCAACGATGGCTTTGTTGTCAAGATGTTTTTTCAAACAAAGCAATATTTGGGATGGGTTGACGGGCTTGATTAGATAGTCGGTTATCTGCTGACCGATGGCCTCCTCCATGATATTTTCTTCCTCTGACTTGGTAATCATGACCACGGGAAGAGTAGGGTGCAGTTGCTTGATATCAGTCAACGTTTCCAATCCGCTCAATCCGGGCATGTTCTCATCCAGAAAAACGATATCTACTTGTTCCTCGTTACATATATCAATGGCGTCCTGACCATTGTTGGTGGTTAGGACGTCATACCCTTTTTGCTGCAAGTAGAGCACGTAGGGTTTGAGCAGGTCTATTTCGTCGTCAGCCCAAAGTATGCGTTGCATAATTTATTCTTTTGGAGCGGCCAGGTAGTTGCGCCATTTGTCAATCACGGCACTAAAATCTTCTGGCCACTGTGAACTGAAATTCATTTCTTCGCCTGTACGGGGGTGCTTAAAACCCAGTGTCTGAGCATGTAGCACTTGTCTTGGGCAAAGAGCAAAGCAGTTTTGTATGTACTGTTTATATTTCTGGGTCGGTAACCCTTTCAAAACATCCATGCCGCCATATTTTTCGTCTGCAAAAAGAGGGTGACCAATGTGCTTCATATGGACACGAATTTGGTGTGTACGACCGGTCTCCAATCGGCATTCCACCAAGGTGCAGTACGGATATTTTTCCAAAACGCGATAGTGGGTGATGGCTTCTTTTGCGGATGGATTATCCTCCAGGTTCCAAACGCGATAGAGCGTTCTGTCACGCGTGTCGCGTCCCAACGCCCCCTCGATAGTTCCTTCGTTTTCGCTGAACGTGCCCCAAACGAGTGCATTATAGGTGCGACGTGTGGTATGGTGGAAAAACTGGTCAGCCAGATTGGCTTTTGCTTCGGCTGTCTTGGCTATCAGCAGCAGTCCGCTTGTATCCTTGTCGATGCGATGTACGAGTCCGACCGATGGGTCATTGGCATCGAAGGTTGGATTGTGACGCAGGTAGAATGCGATAGCGTTGAGTAGAGTGCCCGAGTAGTTGCCACAACCGGGATGAACAACCATGCCGGCGGGTTTATTGATGACCATCACATCGGCATCTTCGTACACCACCTCGAGAGGTATATCTTCGGGGGTGATGGTGTAGTCCGCCATCTCATGGTCGATAAGAACCTGCACGATATCCAGCGGCTTTACCTTGTGGTTGGCCTTTACAGCTCGACCATTTACCCACAGATGGCCGTTGTCTGCCGCCGTCTGAATGCGGTTGCGCGAGGTTCCCCCCATGTGCTCCTGTACGAACTTATCCACACGCAATGGTGCCTGCCCTTTATCGACCTGAATGCGCCAACGCTCAAACAATTCGTCGCTATCGTCAGTTATTTCTTCAATAATATCCGCCATTGGATTCTGTGATCTCACATTAGAAAAAGTCCTCTTCTTCCGAAGTTACTGTGGTGCTGGACGCTACTTTTTCCAGCGATGTGGTCAGGCGCAGGTCTATACGTGAGCCTTCCAGCAGTTGTGTTCCGGCTGTGGCGCTTTGACCATATACGATGAATTGCTCTTCGTTTTCTTCGGTTTTTTGCTCGTCATAGTACAAACCGCCTACGATGAAACGGCTCGAACGCAAAATCTGACGTGCCTGTGCCTCGCTTTTTCCCGTTAAGTCCGGAACATCCATCATCTCGGTGCCCTCGCCAAAGCCTACAACCAAGGTCACAAACGCACCTTCGTTTAACTTGGTACCCGGCTCCAGAGAGACTCCATCGCGCTTAACATCCAGCACCAAATCGCGGTAAACAGATGGCTCGTACTCGGTCTCACCCAATACAAATCCCAGCGCTTCTAACTGTTTCTCCGCCTGACGAAGCGACATGTCTCGCAAGTTGGGCAAGGTTACACGCTTGGCTGCCTTAGCATTGATGATGACATATACGGTACGCCCTTGCTTGGACATGGACGCTGCCGGTGGGTTCTGTTCGACGATTGCACCAGATGGCACTTTTTTGCTATAGGTAGAGTCGATGACCTGAATATTGACACCGGCATTTTGTGCCATTACGATAGCTTCGTCCACGTATAGGCCAATCAGGTCGGGCACATGTATCTCCTCGCCATGACGAGTGAACTTATTCAGCCACGAAACGGCACCAAACATCAGTAGCAGCACTATCACCAGAGCTGCCACTCCCGTCCATACGACGTACATTAAGTTGCCGTGCAGAAACGATTTTTTATCCATATCAGTATGACCTTCTACCGCCCGATGGGTCTGCTTATTTGTATTGTACAATAATGGTTTTCAATTGTTTGCCAACTTTGTTGGCACAATCGGTAGCCGATTCCATGGCTGCCATTATCTCTTTAATCTTGATGACTTCTTTTGCTTCAGTTTCGCTCTCAAAGAGTTCGTGAACGAATTCTCCATACACATCATCTCCCTCATGCTCAAGGTCGTGCAGGCGGTTGCACAGTTCCAGAGCAGTGGCAGGGCGACGCTTGAGGTTGGGCAGTTCGTCGAAAGCCGAACGAATAGCCTTTGCGCACTCGATAACAATCTCAGCCATATGCATGGTCTGGTTGTTCATCGTTTTGGGTTGATACAGCATCATGCGCTTGGCTGCTGCATTGATATTGTCCATCACATCGTCAAGGGTGTCGCATACCTGATGCAGGTCGGTGCGATTGAGTGGGGTGATCAGACTGTCGTTGAGCAAGTCGAAAATGGAAATGGTAATCCGGTCACATTCGGTCTCCAGTTCTTTGATCTTGTCGTACGCTTCTTCTTGTTTGAATTTCTCATCCTCCAGCGATATCATGTCGGTTAGGAGGTTGGCGCCTTCTACGATGTAGTCGGCCATTTGTTGCATTAGCGGATAGAATTTTTTCTCCGAGTGAAAAAGGGTGTTTAATATGTCAGATAAGTCCATAAGGGATGGTGAGCCAGTTGGCTCGTTGGTTTGAAAGTGCAAAGATACTAAAAAGAACTGAAACAAACAAGAAAAACGACCGAAATTGTGGTTTTTTAAGAAAAATCTTGCATATATTGGAAAAAAATACTATCTTTGCACACTTTTTTTGCGCATGCGCGTATTGCGCATGCCGCTTATTGTGCGCTTTGGCGCGATTTTTTTAAGTGGATTATTAACAAAAAAACATATCATTATGGTAGATCTTTTTGCAAAATGTAAGATGGACCTTTTGGACCAGGCCCGTGCCATGGATATCTATCCATACTTCCACGAACTGCAAAGTAAGCAGGCTCCTGTGGTCAATATGGAGGGCCAGCGTCGCATTATGTTGGGCTCAAACAACTACTTGGGTCTGACTGAAGATCCAAAAGTTATTGAGGCCGGATTGGAAGCAATGAAACAATATGGTACAGGTTGTTCTGGTAGCCGTTTCCTTAATGGCACATTGGATAAGCACCTCGTACTGGAGCGTGAGTTGGCTGAATTTACTGGTTACGAGACTGCGATTACCTTCTCTACAGGTTTTCAAACCAATTTGGGTATTATCTCGTCGGTAATGGGACGCCATGACTATATTATCAACGACCGCGAGAACCATGCATCTATTTACGATGCGTGCAAACTTTCGGATGCTACGATGCTTCGTTTCAAGCACTCTGATATGGAAGACCTTGAGGCGCAGCTGCAAAAAGTACCGGAGAATGCGGGTTGTCTTATCGTGACCGATGGCGTGTTCTCTATGCGTGGCGACATCTGTAAATTGCCTGAAATCGTAGCATTGGCCGAAAAATATGGTGCTCGTGTGATGGTTGATGATGCACATGGTTTTGGTGTGCTGGGTGAAGGTGGACGTGGTACGGCTGCTCATTTCGGATTGACTCACAAGGTCGACATTACGATGCTCACGTTCTCTAAATCGCTGGCTTCTATCGGTGGATGTATGCTTTGCTCCAACGCTGTGGCTGATTATGTGCGCCATACCAGTCGTCCGTTCATCTTCTCTGCCAGTCTGACTCCAGCCTCTACTGCTACAGCTTTGGCGGCTTTACATCGACTTCAGGAGGAGCCCGAAATGGTGACGCACTTGCACAAGATGGCTGACTATTTCCGTGAAGGACTGCATGCCAACGATATCAATATTATCGATGCACCTACACCTATCGTGCCTATCTTTACCTACAAAACGCTTGACACGTTGTGGTATGGAAAGAAGTTCTTCAACGAAGGACTCTATGTCAATCCGGTTATTTCTCCTGCTGTTCCTGAAGGCGAGTGCCTGTTGCGTACGACCCTTATGGCCACTCACCACGAACCGGTTATCGACGAAGCTGTCGAGATTATCAGCCGTGTGATGAAGGCCGGAGTAACACCCGATTTCAGTTTCTAACGAGTAACTGATTTTTGATGTAGTTACACTGATTATCGATAAGATTGTTATCTTTTTGTTGTCGTATGAGCAAAACTCTCGTCATAACAGGTGGCAGTTCGGGTATAGGAAAAGCTACTGCAGAACTGTTTGCTGCCAAAGGCTATCAGGTCTTTGAGTTGTCGCGTCATGGTCAAAACCAAAGTGCGATAACACATATCACTTGCGATGTTACCAGTGAAGAATCTTGTCAGCAGGCTATTGGAGCTGTTTTGGCTCAGACTGGCCATATCGACGTGCTTATCAGTAATGCAGGCTTTGGAATATCGGGTGCAATCGAGTTCACCGAGACAGAAGATGCTAAGCGCCTGTTTGATGTCAATTTCTTTGGTGCGCTCAATATCACCAAGGCCGTTTTGCCTCAATTGCGCAAACAGCATTCAGGCCGTATTCTCTACACCAGTAGCGTAGCGGCGGTCTTACCGGTACCTTACCAGTCATTTTATTCTGCCAGCAAATCGGCCATCGATGCGATGGCGCTCTGTCTCCGTAACGAGGTTAAATCTTTCGGTATAGAAGTGGCTTGCCTGCTGCCCGGTGATGTCAAAACGGGCTTTACGGCAGCGCGTGAAAAAAGTGTTGCGGGAAGCGAAGTGTATGGAAATATCGAGCATGCGGTTGCCAATATGGAGAAAGATGAACAAGGCGGTATGACACCACAGCAGATGGCACGTATCTTCTATCATATGGCTCAGACGCGATGCTTACGAACCTACTACATCGGTGGCGCGTTGTACAAGGTGTTCCACCTGCTCAACAAGTTGTTGCCGGTTACTTTAGTCAACTGGATAGAGGGAAAGCTCTATAGCTGATAAAGAGGGTGTGCCGTTATATTACGACACACCCTCTTATGTTAGTGAGATAGATGTATGGCAGCTATGCTTTTTTTTCTCACACGGAACTTTTACCATGCCCCCTTATTTTTCCAATGCCTGTTTCTCGGTTTGCCGAATCTGTGTCAATAGTCTCTCCAATTCTTTCTTTTGAGCCCTCAACTCCTTTTCCAGCATGAGAATAGTTGGCGCTAATGCATCGCGGCGATCTGCACTTTCTGCTTTTTCGTATTCTTCTCGTTGCTTGTTCAGTTCGGTTTGTTGAGTGTTCAATTGACTCTGCAGGTTCTCATATTCGTGCATCAGTCCCATCGCTTCCGGTGAGACAAATTCGTCATAATAGTCATAGGTCACACTATCGTTCAGCACGAGGTGAATCTCTGCTTGTTTGGTCATCACCATACTGATGACCGGAACATCGACGACTGCGATTTCTTCTTTTCCTTCCGTCTCGTTCGACTCTATCTGCTGAGGCTGTCGCAATTGCTTGAGTTGAGCATATTCGCGTTTGTAATCGTCATCTTCTTTCAGCAGTTTTTTCTCATGATTGGGAACAAACGTGTATAGACCAACCATACCTGCAGGCTGGTTGCGCGTTGTGACAAGTACACCCTTACCCATGGTTTCGTCGATGCAAACCATGTAATCATTCTCAATACTGTTAAATGGCATGCCCAACATCTCGGGTGCCAGATAGGTATTGGTTGCGGGGTTAAAACGCGCGATATAAACATCCCAACCTCCCAATCCGTTTTCTGATTCGGCGGCATAGTACAACGTCAAGCCATCGGCCATCAGGTAAGGAAAGTTTTGCTTCTTGCTATGATTGATGGTGGCTGGCAGGGTGTCCAATGTTGACCAGTCTTCCAGCAACTTCTCCTGTTTGCAGATGACGCTGCCACCATCGGCTGTCGCAACTGTTGTATAGCGTCGATCGCGACGTTGGTTCGTGTAACTGTAGAGTCCATTCTCTTCCGAAAGCAGACTGCCATCATGCAGCACTTTTGCCAGTTCGTTGGCCAATTGGTCAGTTCTGATGGAGGTCTTGTCGGTGATGGCAATATCTTCTACACGCTTGAATAAGCGAGATGCACGCTCTGATTTTTTCAGTTGCTCTTGCGTGTAGGCATAACGCTCATGGTCTTCCTTCAGCGTCTGCAGATAAGCATCGTAACTGGCATGAGCTTCCTCAAAACGGTAGGTGGCATAACACAACTCTCCCAAGTAAAAATTCCTGAGGGCATATTTTGTACCGGCCTCTCGGAAGTGCTGAATAGCAATCTCCACTTGACCTAACTCCTGCTCACAACGCGCCAAACGATAGGTATAGAGTACGTTACGTGGCTCTTTTTTATGAAGTGCCGCGTATTGTTGATAGGCTTTTTCAAAATCACGATCTTGAAAAAAGCCATCTGCTTTTTGCGCATTTTGTGCCCAAACGGCGGGTGCCAAAAGCGCAATCATCAGTATGAGAAATGCACGAGTTTTCATATTTGGTTGCAAAGATACGAAAAAAAGTGCAGATAGACAAGTATTTTATTTATTTTTTCGTCTTCTGTGGCATGATTATTTGGTTATGTCCTTTTTTTTTACTAATTTTGTGCCAAAATCGACAATTATGCCCACCCATAGTACAGAAAATATCATTTCATGCCCGGCAGCTTCTCCTGATAGCAGCTCCTCAAAAGCCATTGTAATCATTTCCCCCTCGGGAGTCATTGACCCTCAGTTGATTGATGAGGCTGCTTCACGTCTTGCATCTTGGGACTTTCAGGTATCCATAGCACCTCATGCCAAGGATGCCTATGGCCGCTTTGCCGGCTCTGCCGCAGAACGGTTGGCGGATATTAACGAAGCACTCGCCTCTGGTGCTCCTTATTTATTATGCGCGCGCGGAGGATATGGTTTGGCTCAGATCATAGATCAGATAGTCTTACCTGCCGTTGTGCCGATTGTCATCGGTTTTTCTGACATTACGGCGCTTCATTGCCTCATGAGCCAACATGACCTGCCGTCGCTTCATGCTGTCATGTGCAAGCATATCGCTGAATATGAAACGCATGTCGATTCGGTTGATTCGCTCCGTCATCTGTTGCAGGGAAATGCCTTGTCATATGGTGCGAAGCATGGTCTCTTGCCGCATCCGCTCAATCGTTATGGTCAGGCTACCGGTTTGTTGCGTGGTGGCAACCTCAGTGTACTGTATGGCTTGCAGGCGACTCCTTATGCCTGTCGTGTTTTACCCGGTGATATTCTTTTTATCGAGGATGTAGGTGAGCACCCCTATGCTATCGATCGTATGATGCAGAATCTTCGATTGAGTGGCGTCCTTTCGCGTTTGGGTGGACTCATTGTGGGCCAATTCTCCGACTGTGATGAGGATCCTCGCATGCCCTATACTATCTATGAAGGCATACGCCGGATGGTCGAACCATACGACTACCCCGTACTGTTCGATTTTCCTGCCGGTCATGTGCAACGCAATCTGGCTATGATTATGAACCACAGTTGCACGTTCTCCGTTTCGCAAGACCGAGTGCTGTTTGCCCAACCGGCTTTGGGCAGATGATGATATTTTTCTGATGAATAGGCGCTTGAGTCCTATTCTGCCAACTGCAGATAGGGCTTGAGTCGCTCGATGTCCTCTTCGCTGAACACAATCTTTCCGTTCCTTTTGAGGCTACGCAATGTCTTCCAATCACGGATGTTGCCGCGTCGATGGCGGTAGTCGCGGATGGCTTGAGCTTTCTCCGCGCGCAGATAAGGGTGGCGCGACATTCTCTCCACACTGTGGTAATTGATATCCAATGGCTTAATCAGACTGGCATCCGCTGTCAGGTGTACCATGATGCTATCCGAAATGTTTGTGTGGGGCACTTCTTTGAGTTGCTCTATTCGATAAAAACCGCCCAGATCCTCCCGATATCGGATGATCTGTCGTGCCGTATATCTGCCAATGCCACGTATCATTTGCAGACTGAGTGTGTCGGCGGTGTTGATTTCCAATATGGTATCGCGCTTGGTGATATATGCCGTCACGCTGCTCTCTGTGCCACTCTGAGTTTCGATAACGATGTGGGGGGCCCGTGGTTCGAAAAGGGTAGCCACGCCAGATACCCGCCTGAAATCATCTGCATTGCGTACGTGCCCTCCTTTGGCTCGATAGCGTACGATATTGTGTGTCACCTGTGGTGGTATGCCCAGATGTACGAGCGCGTCGCTGTCGGCCAGATTAGGATCGAATGGCCTAAGCGTTACGGTCACAGTATCAAAGGCACGGCGTTGCGCCTCGCGAGCCGCCTTTTTCTGATTCCGTTCTGCATATTGTGCGGCCCATTCTGCTTGTTGTTTCTCCCATTCGGCTTCGCGTTCGGCTTTCCGAATGGCGCGCTCTTCTTTTTCTCTGTCCCACTGTTCCTTCTGCTGCGCATATCGTTCTTTGTTCAACTCTTTCTGCACTTTTGCCTCACGAATACTATCCTCCTTGAACTGTATATAGGCACGTTTCTCATCGCGATACTGCTTGGCAGAATCTGTTTGATTGATGATAAACATGCCCAACAGGACGCCTGTTATCAGTATCAGGAGCCATACATATCCAACTAATTGTTCGGAGATATGTGGTTTTTTCATGGATGAGTTGAAATGAAATAATCAAGAGCGATTTTATGACACTCCTCAAATTCGTCCTCTGCGCCTTGAGTTCTTAGAGAACGAGCGATTGCGTGGCGACTGGTCGTGATGGAACCAACTATGTTTAGGCTCAGCGCGTCGGCTGTTGCGTCGTGAAAATGAGCGCGTCTGTGGAGACGAAGCGCGATGGAACCATGACAGACGCTTGTTGGCAGGATGACTGTTGCGTCGTGAGAATGAGCGCGCGTGGCGCGATGTGGTATGCTGTGGCAGGAGCGACCTCACCGATGGCAGGCCATAGTTGGCCACAAACAGATAAACCAGATAGCAAGCGCTTATCCAGTTGGCCAGTAGCAGACAGTTGCCTGTGCAGGAAGGGAAAAGGCATGATAAGAAGGTGAGCCAATAGATCGGAACGGCCAAGAGGAAGCGAGTCTGTACGCGCACATTGGCCGAAGAAAAACGCGACAGGTGAGCCAGCTGATAGACGATGCTGAACAGCATGAGTACGGACATGACAAGGGTCTGCCACAACGGACCTGTCCACCAGCCAAACAGTCTGCACAAACTGTCGTTATAGATGCTTTGCACAAACTCCACCGGCGTGCTGTCTGGCCAAACAAACCAGACAATACCCGAGTAAATAACGACTGTCATGGCGCCCATTATCGATGCCATGACAGCCTTGAAATTGTATGCACGAAGAGCGCTTAATGCTCCCCACGTGAAAGGTATGATCAGCCATGTCTCGGGCACAAACAACGCAGCGATGCCCAACAGGATGCTCAGCAAAAACATGTTCTGCTGAGCATCTTGTCTGCGATACGATACTTTCAACCGGTCAAAACTGGCGGCAAAGCAAGCGGCTACTATTATTTGCGTCCACCAAATCATGGTTTATCCAATTGGATTATAGGAGATTTTTTGATTCAAAGGAAGGCTTCCGTTTGAACCTTTATCTCCCCAACTGTCTGATCAATCTCGTTTGCTGAATCAAAGCCCTTTCTTCTCCAGCAAATACTTCGCATCGGCATCTTTGCCGCGGAAGTTGCGATACATAACGGCAGGATCTTCTGTGTTACCGCGAGACAGAATCTCTTTACGATATTTGGCTGCTACCTCCTGGTTGAACAAATCGCCGGTCTCCACAAAAGCATGGAAAGCGTCTGAATCCAAAACGGCTGACCAGGTGTAGCTGTAGTAGCCTGCTTCGTAACCGGTGGTGAAGATGTGGTTGTAGAAAGTCGAGCGATAACGAACGATAATCTCAGGAATCATGCCCATGCCATACAGCGATGACTCTTCGAAGGCATTGACGTCCAGCCAATTCTCGATGCCCTTTGCAGCTACGGCTTCCTGCATCTGCTCAAAAGTGATCATGTGATAATCCATGTCCAGGATGGCAGCTGACAGCAACTCTGTTTCCACAAAACCCTGATTGAACTTACCGGCTGCTACAATCTTGTCCATCAGCGAGTCAGGCATCACTTCACCCGTCTCATAGTGGAAGGCATATGTCTTCATCACTTCCGGTGCGTAGCACCAGTTCTCCATCAACTGTGAAGGCAACTCAACGAAGTCGCGTGGCACGTTGGTTCCGCTGAGCGACTGGTAAGTGCACTCGGTCAAAAGGCCATGGAGAGCATGACCAAACTCGTGGAACAACGTTTCTGCATCGTCCATTGACAGGAGTGATGGTTTGCCGGCGGTAGGTTTGTTGAAGTTACCCACGTTGACGATAACAGGACGGTGATCCACACCCTCGTCATCGACGAATTGAGGGCACATATTATTCATCCATGCGCCGGGACGCTTGGTGTCGCGTGGGAAATAGTCGGTCAGGAAATAGCCGAGCAGGCCACCGTCGGTGTTCTTTACCACAAACACCTCAACATCCGGATGATAAACGGCCATACCCTCTTTGGGCTCTATCGTGATGCCCCAGAGTTTGTGCGCCAGGTCAAACACTCCCTTACGAACGTTTTTCAACTCCAGATAAGGCTTGATCTGCTCTTCGTCCAAATCGTATTTCTGTTTTCTCAGTTTCTCAGCGTAGAACCACCAGTCCCATGGTTGCAACTTCTCGCCGGGCAGGTCCTGGTCGAGCAGCTCCTGAAGTGCAGCACGTTCACGTTTCGCAGCCTCAAGGGATGGCTCCCATACCTGTTGCAACAACGCGCGAGCGGTCTTGCCGTCATGAGCCATTGCGTCCTGAAGGATATAATCTGCAGGGCAATCGTAGCCAAACAATGCGGCTTTCTCGATACGCAATGCCAGGGTCTTGTTGATGACGACTTTGTTGTCATTGGCATTTTCATGATTGCCACGAGTCGTATAGTCCAGCAGCAGTTGCTTGCGCAATTCGCGATTCTCGCAGTATTGAAGCACCGGAGTGAAGCTGGTGCGCTTTGGGGTGAACAGCCATTCGCCCTTGTGGCCAGCTGCCTCGGCTTCCTCTGCTGCTGCCTGCTTTGCTCCTTCTGGCAGGCCCTTCAGTTCCTCTTCATTTTTGATGAAGCGCTGGCAGCTGTTGGTCTCTGCTACTACGTTTTGTCCGAACTTGAGGCTGAGCAGGCCCAACTCCTGATTGATTTCGCGCAGACGCGCCTTTTTCTCTTCGCTCAGGTTGGCACCGTTCATCTCGAAATTTTTGTAGGTGACCTCCAGCAGGCGTGCCTGCTCAGGGGTCAAACCGAGGCTCTCTTTCTGGTCATAAACGGCCTTTACACGAGCAAATAATGCTTCGTTCAATACGATGTTGTCGCTGCATTCGGTGATGAGCGGAGTCACCTCTTCGGCAATCTCGTTCATCTGCTGATCGCCATCCGTCTCGAGCAGGTTGAAGAAGACACCTTCTACGTTTTGCAGTTCCAGACCGGAGCGATCCAGGGCAACAATCGTGTTTTGGAAAGTAGGTGCTTCTGCATTGGCAACGATCGCTTCTATCTCAGCATTGTATGCTGCAATAGCCTTCTCAAATGCAGGCTTGTAACTTTCAACCGTCCATTGGCTGAAATCAGGAATCTGACAAGCAACAGGCTTTTGCGCTTTGTTGCAAGCCAATAAAGTCATGGCACTCATGCCTAAAATCAAAATTTTCTTGTTCATATTATTTAAATTATTACGAATGCGTGTGTAGAAAGATGTGAATGCGTGTAAAACAATCACTTGGTCAGCGTCTGCTTAATGAGTTTTCTCAGGCTTTGCCCCTGCGTCTCCACATCTTTGGTTCTAACCGGTTTGAACTCTTTGGCATAGCGGCAAGGCGCCAATCGGATATCCAGGTCGTCCAAACTGCCGGTTACATCTACGCCCAACCATAGTGGCTTGAGCAGGGAGATATGATAGTCGCAGGTGCTTTCGGAGTCCACATCCTGTCTGCCTCCCACGGCAGCTTTCCATCCGTCCATCTGCACCAGGAACGGATAAATCTGCACCTCCTGCTTGTACATCGACATTTCTGCGGAGATACTGTCCACCAACAATTCGTCACGTTTGTTGAACGTGAGCAACTTGGCAATTCGGGTGAACGTCTCGTTGTCCTTCATCGTCAATTGCTGCGCATCTATCGAACAGACTGCACGCGTGGTCGATGGTTTGAGCTCGTATTTTCCGTTCAGGTAGGTCTCGGCGGCCAGATGGAAATTGCCCGAACCGCTGAACGAGCGTAACATCGGTAAGGCTTCGTCCACCTGCGGAATCATGTCAACCAGCTCGGCAATATCGATGTTGGTCATGTGATAGTCCAGGCCAACGAAAATGTGGTTTTTGCGGGGCGTTTTGTACATGGCCGTCAGGTCCAGACGCGCGGCCTTGCAGATAAAACCGACCTCCTCGATGATCAGCACCCCGTCTTTCAGGTAGATATTTCCGCCCAACTTGGCCAGATGCTGTCCAAAAGCTTCGGCTGTGCCGATATAGGTGTGCAGGGTCAGGTCGGTGCGCTTGGGTACCATAAATGGCTCGCTTGCTTGCGTTTCATCTGCAGTGTTCTCTTTCCCTGCGACGTTTTCTGTGCTGGCGGCATTTTCGCTATCGGACGTCTCCTCGTCGTCGCCCAAGCCGGAGATGTAGGACAGCAACTCGTTGATGTCGGCATGTTCGCTCAGGAAATTCAGTTCGCCTTCCAGCGTCCCTTTTTCCCGCAACCACTTGCCGATATGCTTCACCTCGCCGCTGAGTGAAAAGTCGGATTTGCCAATCTCGACGCGTGCTGTGTCGATGACGAAGTCGCGGTTGGAATAGGTCATTTTCACGGCCGGAACGATAATGTCCGGCTCAAAACCTTCCAGTCGTGCGGATGCCGAGGCGAGGTGGATGTCCAACTGCGGACGCCATTCCAGCAGGAAATTCTCTTTGTTATTGGTGTGTTTGGCTACGGCGCGCACATTGGCTTGCTGGGCTTTAACATGCGTCTCATCGCCCATGTTCACGCTGAGGCGCTCGGTTTCGATGCTGCACTCGATGCGGGGGATTTTTGTCTCTTCTTTTTCGTCATACACGAGTTTCCCTTGCAAACGACCTTTTGGGGTGTTCAGCACGATGGTGTCCAGTGTTGCGTTCAGTCCGCTAACTGCCAGGTCGGCCTGCACAACACCTTTCTTCAAACCAAGGTTATCCATCGTGCCAAGCTCTAATTGCGCTTTCACTATGCCTTTGGCCGTGCCTTCTGCTTGTGCGCCTTCGGGCAGGAAATAGTATGCGTCCGGCAGATGCAGGTTCGCGTCCATCGTTGCGTTCAGGGTCATCTTGCCAAACACGTCTTTCAGCGTTCCCTCAGCCGTCAGCCGCGACTGTCGGGTTTGGGCATTCAGACGAACAATCTCCACGTTCGTCGGTTCCGTTTTATTCATATCAACGCGGGTGCGCAGTTCGGCTTGCACGTCGCTAAGCCGGTAAGGCAACGCTTTCGTGCTGCCGTGCGCATCGCTCAGCAGCAGGTGCGCATCCACTTGAGGCCATGTCTTGCTGTCATATGTACCTGCTACGTGTGCATCTAATTGTACGTATCCATCTGCCTGCACATCTTTGGGCATCTCGAACAACTGGCTTGGCACCAGAGCCAGCACCTCGCTGATATGCCATGTGTTCGTCTTCAGTTGCAGATCCAGGTCATAACGTGTGTTGGACGAAGATGGGTCGGGAGTTGCGTCGGTTTGTTCAGACCATTGTCTGATGTCGCCGGTGATGTCGATACGCCAATCGTTCAGTTGTACAAACGCGTTGTCCAGACGAACATCCATGTCGGTTGTACCGGATTTGGCCTCTTCGTTTGTGCTCGTCAGTGGGGTAGATGCCTGCTGGGCAAGAACAGACAGGAAAGGTGTTTGGTCTGTGAGGGTAAGACAGAAAGGCAGTTGGGCGGTGATGGCGGCTTGCTGCGCATAGTTCACACCCTTGTAGTTGGCGCTTATCTGTGGCGCGGACAGTTGCAGCACGCCCTCTATCGCCTGCTGGGGCGCCTTGGCAGAGAGTTGAATAGAAGCGTCTTGTAATCGAAGTTCAATCGTGTCCGCTTCGTCGCGCAACCATACTTGTCGGGTCTCCAACGTGGCGCGGAGGTCGTTCAGTTCGATAGCTGTCAGGCTGAAACCATCTGTGCTGTCCGTCTCGGTGGTGTCCTCTTCCAGCACCAGCACATCCCAATTGGCAGAACCGTCGGCTGCGATATATGGATTGAGCGACACGCCGGTCAGTTCCACCTCTTTCACTTCCAGTATGCGGTTGCGCAGCATTTTCTCTACGTCGATTCTCGCAGCGATATGCTCGGCAGCCAGAAGCGTATCGGATGGCGCACCTTCTTTCGGATTGATGAGCAGCAGCCGGTCGGCACGCAACGAGAAATCCGGGAACGTCGTCCAGAACGTGAGTTCCACCTCGCCCAAATCATACTCGCAGTTGAGATAGTTCCCGGCCAACTCTTTGATAACAGGCGTCAGTTTAGCGGGCTGCCACACCCAGCACACAGCGCCCACCAGCAGTCCGATGACTACCAGCACAGCGCCCAAAAGGCTGCCTAACGTGATGCCTGCTATTTTCAAACCTTTGTTCATGGTCTCTTTTCTCTTTTCTCCTTAGCTTATAGCGCTCCTTGTCTTATCGTTTTCAAAGGGCTCTTTTCACCAATCGATGGGTGTGCTTGCCTTCCTTCAAAACCAAGCTGTCGCTGGTGAGTTTGGTAATGCTGTATCGATAGGGGCTGACGCGCTCGGACGAGATGGTAAACATCTGGTAGCTCTGTATGTCGGTACCGTCAATTTGCCATCCGAACCAGCCATTGCCGTGATAATCGCCGTCCTCTTCCTGATTGAGCAGGTCAGACTCGTGCACGTCCTCTCCCTCGTCATAGCTGTATCCCCAGCGGCCATAGTTTCCGGAAGGGCGCTGGCAACTCTCGGCCTGAAAAACGAAGACGATACTGTCTCCGTCTTTGGCCTCCGCTGCCTGACTGGGCGCTTTCCATCGTCCTATCAGTTGCTGGTCTTTATACCCGTCGGTAGGGCCTTCCGGAATGGGGCCGCAACAGGTCAGTGTTGCGGCCACGAGTACCGGAAGAAACAAGGGAGTTAAGCGTTTCATGCTTTTTCGATTTTGATGACGATGTTCATGTCTTCAATTTTCGTGCCATCCTGGATATCATCCACCAGCGTCAGTTCGTTGGCGAGCACTTGCGATGAGATATAGTCGCAGAAATGTGCAACGGCCGCGTTGATTTTCTCGTCGCGCAAGAGTGCGATGCGGATGCGGTCGGTGATCTCCAGTCCGCTGGATTTGCGCAGGTTCTGAATGCGGTTGACGAGTTCGCGCGCCATGCCTTCCTCGATGAGCGCTTCGGTCAGTTCGATATCCAGCGCGATAGTGAGGTAGCCGTCGGTAGCCACGAGCCAGCCCGGCATGTCCTCGGTCAGGATATCCACATCCTCGGCCGTCAGCGTGAGGCCGCACAGTTCGAACGTGCCATTGGCTTCGAAAAGTGCAATATCGTCTTGCGACATCTGTGCGATAGCGGCGGCCAGCGCTTTCATTTGTGCGCCGGCTTTCTTGCCCAGCACCTTGAAATTAGGCTTGATCTTCTTCACCAATCGGATCTCGCTGTTCTCTTTGCTGACGATCTGCAAGTCCTTGACATTTACCTCGCTCTTGATGAGGTCGGCTACGGTAAGGAGCGCGTTCAGCGACGCCTCGTCAGGTGCAGGTATAACGGCTTTGGCCAGCGGTTGACGCACATTCTTCTCTGCGCGCTTGCGGAGCGAGAGGATCATGGATGTGGCGTCTTGGGCCAACTGCATGGCGCGCTCTGCGTCACGGTCGATGATGGTGTCGTCTGCTGCGGGCCATTGGCTGAGGTGAACGGTCTCACCGGCTGACAGGTCGCGATAGAGGCGGTCGGCATAGAATGGCGCAATAGGAGCCATCAACTGAGCCACCGTCTTCAGGCACGTGTAAAGGGTGTCGTATGCAGCGCGCTTGTCATCGGTCATGCCGCCGCCCCAGAAACGCTTGCGGCACAAACGGACATACCAGTTGGACAGGTTCTCCTGTACGAAATCGGAGATGGCGCGACCGGCTTTGGTCGGCTCGTATGTCTCGTAGCACTCGGTCACCTCACGGATAAGCGTGTTGAGACAACTCAGGATCCAGCGGTCGATGGCGGTATGCGCCTCGCTCAGACCGGCCAATGCGGTCGGTTGGTAGTTGTCCACATTGGCGTACAGGGCGAAGAATGAATAGGTGTTATAGAGCGTTCCGAAGAACTTACGTCTCACTTCGTCCACACCTTCGGGGTCGAACTTCAGGTTCTCCCATGGACTGGCGTTGGTCAGCATGTACCAGCGGATAGGGTCGGCGCCGTATTTGTTGAGGGCCTCGAATGGGTCCACAGCATTGCCCAATCGTTTGGACATCTTGTTTCCGTTCTTGTCGAGCACGAGGCCGTTGGAGATGACGTTCTTGAAGGCAACCTTACCCTCGATCATCGTGTGGATAGCGTGCAGCGTAAAGAACCAACCGCGCGTCTGGTCCACACCTTCGGAGATGAAGTCGGCCGTGCGAGGCAGGTCCTGATTCTCGAAGGGGTAGTGGTTCTGGGCATATGGCATGGCACCCGAGTCGAACCACACATCGATGAGGTCCAGTTC
>JAKSNQ010000027.1 GCA_024399615.1 Paludibacteraceae bacterium
AGCAATGGTCAATTATCGCATTCAACTTATGCAAAAACTACAAAATACTACTTAGCAAGAATGACTATACAAACAAAAAGAGTGTGCCATGGTTGACACACTCTTAGATTTGACCTAGGTTAAATGAGATAAGATCATTATAACACAGGTGATCAAATCATCAACGCAGCAACGAGTGCCAAGATGGCATAGAACTCAGGAAGTGCAGCGTAAATCATGGTGTTGGTTTGTACGTCGTGACCACCAGCGATGCCAGCGATACCATTTGCACAAACCATGCCCTGACGAATAGCAGAAAGCAAGCAAACCAAGCCAACAGCCAAACCGATTCCACAGTACATAGCAGGTTCAGCTGCAATAGCAGCCTTGTCCCACATAAGGAAAGCCACGAAACCATACAGACCCTGGGTAGCAGGAAGTGCAGAAAGAATCATGTACGAAGATCCCTTAGCAGGATTTTTCTTCAACGCACCTTCTGCAGCGTTACCTGCGATAGTTGTACCAATGGCAGAGCCAATACCGGCGAGACCCAACATGAGTCCCCAACCGAGAAAACCTAATAATTCCATAAATAAAATATTGTTTTAATGTTAATTTGTTTAAAATAAAAACTTACTCAGGATAAAGACCCTGATTTATTTTTTGAAAGGAGAGTAGAGCGAGCCCTTACCTTCGTATCCTGCGTTCTTGAAATACTCAACAAAAGTTAGACGCAACGGGTGTACGAAAGCACCGAGTGCAGACATTGCCACATTGAGCACGTGTCCAAGAAGGACGATGAGTACGAACGGCAACCATTGCCAAGTAGCACCTTCAAGCGAACCACCGGCAGGCATAAGGGCCAAATTGTTAAATGCGCCACCCAACATACCACCGGCTAGACCGAGAGCATAAAGACGAATGTATGAGAGTACGTCTCCCAAGAGTCCAGTAGCCATATTATAGGTGTCCCACAGTCCGGCACCGATATTGATAAGTGGATTGCGACCAGGAGTGTTGAAGATATAGATACCGAGTGCAGAAACGATAGCGAGTCCGATTACAAGCCACTTGGTTAGTTCGGCCGGCAAATTGAGAGCAGCAGCGATTGCTGCCAAAATGACACCTCCCACAACAAGTAGAGTCCATCCCCAAGTAGAGAGATTTTCACGGAAACCAAATCGCTTGGTGTAACAGATTGCCTTAACCACCATTGCCAAACAGATATGGAAAACACCTATCATAACAGCGAGTACCATTTGTGCATCATAGCCCATAATTTCTCCACTGATAATCAGTTTCTTAAGCGACTCCGGATACCACGAAGCCTCCAAGAGTGGCATACCAAAGAACGTACCCAAAACAAAACCCACGAGGAGAGTACCTACACCGAGTACGGTAATAATAGGTCCAAGTCCCTCGAACATGGCAATGTTTATTTTCCGATAATGCACAGCCAGTCCAAAAGCAATAAGTGCAATACCATAACCGGCATCACCCATACACATGGAGAAGAAGAGTAAGTAAAATGGTGCCAAGATTGGCGTAGGATCAAACTCTCCATAGGTAGGCCATCCGTACATACCGGTAAAGACCTCGAATAGTTTCGTAAACCGATTGTTCTTAAGTTGAACGGGTGTATTATCGGTGAGAATAGGGTCAACAGCCTGATAATAGATATGTTCATGGTCAAGAGCTGCATTAAGAGCTTCTTGATTATCAATAGGACAATATCCCTCAAGCAAGCAAAGAGCATCGTCTGCCGCTTTATCGGTGCTGAGAACGACAGACTGCCACTGAATTTGCTGTTCTACCTCATGCAGTTCATCCACAGCCTCTTTAAGGCCTTGCAGACGCCATGCTTCGATACGAGCATCAGCAGCCGTAAGAAGTCCGTTGAGACCATCTATTTCGGCGCGAACGTCACCAGGAGATTTCTCAAGAATAACTTCGGTGATTCCGGCCTGTTCAATTGCATCCAAGGCAACAACACCTTCGATAGATACAAAGTAAAGATTACCAGACTTCTCTGCAACGACCGTACCCCACTCCTCTTGAAATTTTGTCTTTTGACAAACGAAAAAATGAAGTTTATGACCGGCCAAAGCTAATGCTTCCAACTTATCAGAAGAGAAATCTCCCCATACAGTAAGTTCGTTGAGTTGACGTGTAGCATCCTGCAATTTTTTAGCCACCTCGGCACGCTCAGTAATCAACTGATCAGGTGCCTGCTGGTCAATGATATGATGTAGTTCTTTCTCGCGAACGAGCAGTTGTTGCATCTTCTCGTCTTGTGCTACACCCTGTCCTTTTTCAGAAATATGTACAACGCCTTGTGCGCGGAGCATCTGAAGGAAGGCCTCATACTCTTTATGAAACACCAAGAAGGTGTATTTTTTCATCTTAGTAATCATGCGTCGGCCTCCTTTCCTTGTGTTGCATTCGCCTCTGCACGTGCAGCCTCTTCGGCAGCTCGTGCTTCCGCTTCACGCTTAGATTTAACGATTTTTTGACTAGACTTAGAGAGGTTCTCTTCATCTTCCATAAATCGTTTAATCTTTCGTATAGCATCTTGATATCCAGGTATTTGCACTTTCTCAAAAAGATTCACTTTCTGGGTAGTTTTCTTTCGAGCATACTCAAGCAAGTTGAGTTTCTCGCGGCAAAATTCTTGTCGAATTCCCACCTCTGCGATAGCTTTGAGTTGTGCAAAACCGTCGGCAAACCATTTGGGAGAAGAAAAGATGCTGAACTCTCTAGTCGAATAGACCACCTCTTCTAATACGGGCACGCGCACGCCTGCGATCTTTTTCATCGACATGCGTACATCGTCCACATGCAGAAGGGTTGTGTCAAACTCACCCCAAAGTGCCATCATCTGGTCGTATCCCTTGATGCGTTCCTCCACCTCTCGATCGAGTGCTTCCATCTCAGCCTTCGCTTTCTTTACCTCAAGACGGAGAGCCGTCTCTTTGTTCTGAAGCGTGGGCAAAGTACGCTGACGCATCTTGAGATTCTTCTCAAGCGATTGCAACGATGTTTTATTGAATTGATATGTAATAGCCATATTGCATTTTCGAATATTCGAGATTTCGATAGTTCGAATTAGTTCTTCCAATACTTATCAACAAGCTGCTGCTTAATGTTTACCTCTTCAGGCTTGAAATTCTCTGCGAACAATTCCCAAGCAATATCAAGCATCTCGGTAGTGTTGATATTAACGTCGATAGCCAAAATCTTGTCAGAGTATTGTTTTGCAAACTTTAAGCATCGCTCATCGTAGTCAGTCAAGTCGAAACCATTCTCCTTTTTGGTCTTCGCATTCGCAGCATCTGCGTAAAGACGCACTGCAGCATTCATTACCTGAGGATGGTCCTCACGAGTCTTCTTACCAGCCACCAATTGTTTCAAACGTGACAAAGAACGGAATGGGTCAACGATAACCTTACCAATATCAGAATCACGACGAAGATAGAGCTGACCCTCGGTGATATAACCTGTGTTATCGGGAATTGCATGTGTAATATCGCCACCAGAGAGGGTTGTAACGGCAATGATAGTAATAGAACCACCACCAGCTTCTTGAGGGAATTGGACGGCCTTCTCGTAGATTTTTGCCAAGTCAGAATAGAGTGAACCTGGCATTGAATCCTTGGAAGGAATCTGATCCATACGATTAGACACGATAGCCAATGCATCGGCATAGAGCGTCATATCGGTGAGGAGCACAAGCACTTTCTGATGCTTCTCAACAGCAAAATACTCAGCAGCAGCTAAAGCCATATCAGGCACGAGAAGACGTTCTACAGGAGGATTCTCGGTAGTGTTGACAAAGGAAACGATACGGTCCAAAACGCCAGCGTTCTGGAAGACATTCTTGAAATAAAGGTAGTCATCGTTGGTCATACCCATAGCACCCAGAATAATCTTGTCAGCCTCGGCACGAAGTGCTACATTTGCCATCACCTGGTTGTATGGTTGGTCCGGATCGGCGAAGAAAGGAATCTTCTGTCCTGAGACCAGAGTATTGTTCAGGTCAATACCGGCGATACCAGTAGCAATAAGTTCAGATGGTTGCTTACGACGAACAGGGTTTACAGAAGGGCCACCAATCTCAATCTCAATGCCCTCTACTTCTGGGCCACCATCGATAGGATCACCATATGCATTGAAGAAACGACCAGCCAACTGGTCTGACACCTTGAGAGAAGGAGACTTTCCCAGAAAAACAACCTCCGCATTGGTAGGAATACCTTCAGTTCCCTCGAATACCTGAAGAGTGATGTCATCACCCATAATCTTTACGACCTGAGCCAACTTGCCATTAACCATAGCCAGCTCATCATTACCTACGCCTTCCGCCTTGAGTGAGCAGGTAGCCTTGGTGATTGCCGTAATATTGGTATAAATCTTTTGGAATGCTTTTGCCATAATTATCAGTCTTTAATTTGTTTTTGAGCCAAAAGCTCGTCCAATTGTGCGCGATATTTATTGAAGTCAGCAGACTGCCACTCAGAGTAGTTCATCTGTTTGCAGATATTGATTACCTTTTTGAAATACTCGTTAACGTCGAGGAAGTTTTCGAAATCGTAGTCGTAAGAGCAGATATCCATGACGAGGTCGAGCATATACTCTTGACGCTCAAGTGGGCATACAGAGTCAATCTTATCGAATGCATCCTGCTGGAGGATAACGAAGTCAATAACCTCAGACTTCCAAAACTCCTCGTGATAGTCAACAGGTACACCATCATCACCGAGAATGTTGATTTGTTCCTGGATCTCTTTACCACGTTGAAGAAGGGTCTTCATATCGTTGACTTTCTTGGTCCAACCACCATTGATACGCTTAGTAATGTACTCCTCAAACTCAGGATACTCAATATATTTAGAGTACGAGTCAATTGGGTTAACAGCAGGGTAACGCTTGCGGTCTGCACGAGCCTGTTCGAGTGCATAGAAGCAACGAGCCACCTTTTTAGTTCCCTCGGTAACAGGCTCCTTAAGGTTACCACCAGCAGGAGATACTGTGCCGAGGAAGGTAACAGAACCGGTAGCACCATTATTTAAATATACATAACCTGCACGTGCGTAGAAAGCACCAATGATTGCCGAAAGGTCCATAGGGAATGCATCCTGTCCAGGCAACTCCTCCAGACGATTAGACATCTCACGGAGAGCTTGTGCCCAACGAGACGTAGAGTCAGCCATGAGTAGCACGCGAAGACCCATCGAACGATAATACTCTGCGATAGCCATTGAGGTGTAAACAGAGGCCTCACGAGAAGCGACAGGCATGTTGGATGTATTAGCAATAATGATGGTACGTTCCATGAGTTTGCGACCTGTATGTGGGTCATCGAGTTCTGGGAATTCGGTAAAGGTTTCAACAACCTCATTAGCACGCTCGCCGCAGGCAGCGATGATTACGATGTCAGCCTCGGCCTGTTTAGAAATAGCATGCTGGAGTACGGTTTTACCTGTACCGAATGGACCAGGAATGAAGCCTGTACCACCTTCGCACAGAGGATTGGCTGTATCAATAGTACGAACACCCGTTTCGAGCAACTTGAAAGGTCTTGGTTTCTCTTTATAAGCCAAGACTGCTTTTTTAACAGGCCACTTTTGAACCATGGTAACATTGTGATCAACACCTTCCGAATCGGTGAGAACAGCCATAATGTCATGAATCTTGTAGTCACCCTCTTTTGCAACGGCCTTGACAGTATAAACACCCTTGAAGACAAAAGGCACCATAATCTTGTGTGGTTGATGATTCTCATCCACCTCGCCAAGCCAAGCGGCAGCATCAACCTTATCCCCTACCTTTGCTATAGGTTTGAAGTGCCATTTTTTTTCTTCGTCCAAAGGGTAGTTGTACTCACCACGTTGGAGAAACACACCATGTAGTTTGTCCAAGTCATTCTGAAGTCCATCGTAGTTACGACTCAACAGACCTGGTCCAAGCGTAACCTCAAGCATGTGACCTGTGAACTCAACATGATTGCCGACCTTAAGTCCACGAGTAGACTCGAAGACCTGAACGTACACGTTCTCGCCAATCACCTTGATGACCTCAGCCATCAGCTTGGTTTCGCCGATAGTAATGTAGCAGATTTCGTTCTGCGAAACAGGACCATCCACCAACACAATAACAAGGTTGGAGATAATACCTTTTACTTTTCCTGTAGTCATATTGTTAGAAATGATAAATTACAAAAAACAAATGTCTCGTGACAAATGATAAAGAAATTAGAACTTCACATCACGTTTCATGTCCGCAATCATCTCGCGGAAGACGCGTGTACCCTCATCAACGTTCAGCAAATCCCAGCGGAAAAGCATTTGAGCCATCAGCCAGTAACTGAGAACGTTTTCGAGTTCGTAGTATTGAAAAGAAGTATGCTCTTCGAGCCAAGCCCAACGCAGGGCATCCGTTTTTTTCTCTCGCTCATAGAGATCATCGATGGTGCAAAGTTTGAGCATCTCGTCAATCTCTTCCACCTCACCAGTAAGGCCGAAATCCTTGGCATTAGATGTGCGGAGCAAATCCTGAACAGGTCCTTCACCAACGATGGCAGTACTAATATCAAAGCCGTGCTTGCGACAAATAGTAGCAGCCAACACATTGTTGAGCGTCAGATTGAAAGCAAACCAATCGCGAACAAAACGGTTTCGCGACTTGCTTCCCTGTTCATATACAATTTGCCAACGCAGGTTCTCTTCACGCAATGCGTTAAGTTCTTCTGGCTCATTGTCCAACTTTTGCACAAGCATTTCAGAGACCTTGTTGTCGGAAGGCTGCAAGCAGAGTTCATCAAATACGTTCAAATCGCGTGGCGTCAGCGCACTACGTATTTCTTCAGCCAACTGTTCTTTAGTCAGTTTTTGTTGAGTATTCAGCTCTAAATCTTGCAGTCCTATCAGTAAACAGTGATACAACATAAATTACAGCTGATTATTAGAACAACAGTTCAATTACTGCAGGACGGAGATATTGCTTGAAATACTCGATAAATTCAGCATCGCCAAAACTCAACTTGTATCCACCCTTAGCAGGTGCAATCGTAAAGTCAGCCTTCTGTCCCTTAACTTCAGCAATCTTGACACCCTTTTCAAGCAAATCCTTCAAGTTGGCAGCAACATATGCTTTGAGCGACTCAGCATCTTTAGCTGCAATAACAACATCACCACCTTTAGCCAAGTCGGCAGCCAAGTCGGCTATCAGCTTCTGCATGAAAGTCTTGTCTGCTGTAGCAGCCTTAACACTCTCTGCAGCAATCTTGTTGGTTAGAAGGTTGGTCACTTCAGTCTTAATAGCACTAACACTCTGGTCGGCATACATTTTTAACTCAGCACGGGTGTTTTTGTCCAACTCGGCAGCCTTCGCTTCAGCAGCAGCCAACTTAGCAGCTGCCTCTTTCTCTGCTTTCGCAATCAGTTCTGCAGCCTTAGCCTCAGCAGCTGCAATCAACTCGGCAGCCTTGGCATTGCCCTTCTCTACGCCCTCAGCGTAGATCTTGTCAGTAAGTTCTTGTAATGTGTTCATTATGATAATTTTTAATAAGTTATAAGCGTATTTCGGTATCACGTACACATGCGCATTCACGCACATATGCGAATTTGGGCACAAAGGTACAAAAAAAAAACGACATAACCAAACGATTATGTCATTTTCTTAAGAAAACTCACATTTTTTCCGCATTTATCCCCACAACTTTTAATTTCACACCGCATGATGTTACACCCACCTCCACAACAACAGATAATGAGTTGTCGCAAATAAACACGATTTCACATCAGCAGCAACCTTTGAGCATGGGCAGTCATGACCAAGCCCGACATGAGCCTATTTTTGAAATGCATATCAAAAATTGAGACAAACCCCTACTCCATCATCAGAACCGGTTACTTGTAAAGTAAGCGTTCCCGACTGCAACTTGGATTGAGCAGCAGCAGCCGCAGCTGCATTCTTTTTACTCTTTTTCAGGTCAACACTACCGATAATGATACCCAGCGAACCAACGACACATAATGCCCCACCGCTAATGAGGCTGGCTGGCTGATTATCTACAAATGGTGCACATGCCAATCCGGCGATACCGCCAGCCAGAAGCGTACCACCCATAACAAAATCAATGGTGCTGTATTTTTTTTGTTTAGCACTGGTAGCCATTAATTCCTGAATTTTTGCCATTTGCTTGGCACGTTTAGCTGCAGCAATTTCCTCTTGTCGCTTTTGTTCTGCAGCAATAATAGCGGCGCGTTCACGTTCCTCTTGAAGTCGAACTGCAGCAAGGCTATCTGCATTAAATGTTTCTGTTTTTCTATAGACTGTTGTCTCGCGAACAAGGCTCCCATCCCTGGCAATATATTCGGTAACAGTAGCATCAGGATTAACTACACCATCACCATAGATGTCACGAACCTCAAAATCCTCGTGTTCGATAGTATTGAACTCTACCACACGACCATCGTTGTAACGAATTTTGGCAACAAGTTCCAGCGGAAAAGTAAACGTCTGCCCTTTCTGTTCTTTCCAACTCTTATAAAGAACATGACTCGAAGTGACCTCTATCACTTTCACTTCTATTTCGGCCGTATTACGGGTGATTATAACATCAGCCGCCAACATTTCTGCTACCATGCAACAAAGGGCTATGGCTATAAAGAAGA
Source organism: Paludibacteraceae bacterium (assembly GCA_024399615.1). Taxonomy (GTDB): domain Bacteria; phylum Bacteroidota; class Bacteroidia; order Bacteroidales; family Paludibacteraceae; genus Colicola. The sequence goes on from JAKSNQ010000027.1 coordinate 8,655, forward strand.
TTTTTTTCATATAAACGAAAATTTATTTGCAAAATTACTACTTATTTCTAAAAATCAAATGCACAAATAAATAACCCATAAAAATCATTGACGAGGTTGTACTATCACTTTTTGGCCATTGACAATATACAAACCTGGGTGCATGATGCGGTCGATTTGTTGTCCGGTAATGGTATAAATACCCTGTTTGGTATTACTATCCAACGGGGTTGTTTCCACCTTCTCAAGAGCCGTATTGACTGAGTCCGACGAATGCGTCAAGCGACCATATGCCTTAATTTCGCGCATCTTGACGCCATAGCCAGAGTTGCCCTCATAACTATGCATCTTAATATAGCGAACGCCCGAATGAACATAGTTGTCGAGGTAATAATCGGTATGAGGAAGATGCTCGCTATTATCAAAATTATGATAAGTATGTTCACAAAGAGGATCAGTCCAATGCAGATTATCTTCCGAGAAATAGAGAGTATAGCGCTTGCTGCATGCTCGATCAAAAACAAGAGCCATATAGAGAATATCATACTTATTGTGCAGATCTACCACGAGATCAAACTCCTGATTTTGGATACTCGGACTTGACCATTCCTCGTTGATGGATTCGTTGCCATTGAGCAGTTTGGCATTATCGTTCTCATTGGCATTAGGTGAGAGAATGATGGTCTTGTAGAGCGCAATATTTTCATCGTCATCACCTGCTACAAAGAATGAGACACTATCTATAAGCTGTTGATTATCATAGTACGTTTCTCCCCTAACCGTGTAAAATCCAGAGTGCACAGCCTCAAAGATATTACCTTCAGACAAACGTGGTGTAAAAATGACTTGAGGATTTGGCACCAGTACCTGTCCAAATTGGTTAGTAACTGGAGATGCAACAATTTGTATTGGATCATCCGGTCCATACACGGATCGATCACCATCAGTGCTTATCGAAAAGCGAATTTCCTGTTCTCCTCCGTAGATAGCCGTACCGAACAATTCCCATTCATACAACGATGCCCCATAGCCCGTGGCACGTCTATCGCACGTAAGTCGAACATAGCGTGCCGCAATCATAGGTAGGGTGATGTCCTGTGTATGACCCGTGCTATTGGTCGTCGAATAGATGGTTGTCCAATTCTCGTTATCAACCGATGCATCAATATGGTAAGCGCTGGCATATGCGCTCTCCCATATCAGGCGTGATGAAGACAATACGAAAGCATCTTGGAGATCGATTTTTATCCATTCACCATCATGGAACGAACTACCCCAACGAGTAGTTGCGTCATCATCGTTAATATAGGTAGGTAGAGTCGATTCGTTCTCGTAGCTGGATGCTGTTACTGGTTTATGTGATGCGAGGTTCACTTCAGAAAGCGCAACCACACGTACCAGCATGGTATCAGAGATAGTGGTCAAACTATTACTTGCTTTAGCTATCACAAAGTAGTTACCGGTCATCAATGCATGAATCTTATTATCAACAACCTGCACACCAGAGCCCTGCGCCATAACAGTACATGCGATATCGGTCAAAGGCATACTAAACTGAGACATTGTACTGGTTGTAAAGTCATGCGTTGCTCCCACGAAAGTGGTAATTTGTTTAGGAGAAATGGCCACCTGAGCAAGTCGTTCGATATCGTTGACATAGATAGTATGCTGAGCTGACAAACCATTGACTGAAGCTTGCACAGTGACTCCACCATAATGAGTGGTAGTCAACAAACCTGCAGAATTGATGGTCGCATTCTCAGCACCAGAGACTATTGTCCATACCGGCTGGACAACCTGTGGTTGCGCCATCGCATTGTAGCCAACCGCATAAAGTTGCAAGGGTTCTCCCACATTGACAGCCTCCGTCTTTGGCGTGATATCCAAACCTAGCAACGCAGATGGATTAACATTGTTGTGTAGGCCATATACCTCAAACTCATAGAGCGAGATACCATACACAGAGCCACGCTCGATGCCTTTGAGACGAATGTATTGACCATCGCGATGGATCGGGGTCGTGACATAGCCGCCACTACAAAAAACGTCAGCACAAGGTGTGAAATGAATACCATCGTCTGAGAGTTCAAAAGTGTAGTGTGCGGCATATGCAGCTTCCCAACGGATGGATATATGGTCGATGTATGAACGAGTCTGCAAATTGACTACAATCCATTCATTATCACGATGCTGACTTCCCCAGCGAGTAGAAAGGTTGCCATCAGTGGCGTATTGAGCCAACGAGCCTGCATTCTCATGCGACGACTCGGTAGCCGGACACCCCAAAGCAATGTTTTGAAACTGAGGTAATACGTAGAAAGTGTTGGTTTGAGCAGCTGCACCTTCTATTTGGGCTGTTAAGACATACTGCCCAATGGCCGCATTAGACAGCGTGGGAGTATTGTTCACTGTCACACCATTACAGGTCATCTGCCAACTGACAGGGACGTCCATAAGGTCATCATATTGGTCATAAGCCTTAAGTGAAAAGTCGACATCAGTACCCACCACAAAATGATGATAGTCAGGCGACCACTCAACGCGTGTTAAAACTGGTGAAGCATCAACACGTAAAGAACATTGAGAAGAGAGCATTCCTGATTGGACAGTTATAAGTGCCGTTGTAGCCGTTTGAGGTGCAGAGTATAAGCCCGTAGCGGAAATAGAACCAGCAGTAGTGTGCCACGTGACAGGAGTTGAAACAGTAGCACCATACTGATCCAGAACGGTCGCACTAAGTTGCAAAGATGATCCTGGTGTAACAGTACGAGCGGGCGTTGTAAGAACAATTTCAGATGCCACCGGAGCATCTTGATAGACTGTAAATCTATGAGCAGGAGCACGGAAAGTAACCAATTGGTTATTCCCACGATAGAATGTTACCGATTGTTCACTATCGGTAGGATTATAAACCGTATATGTGTAATCTTCACCTTTGCGATAAGCCGATGCCATTGGTAATGAGGCATGAATATCAAACTGTCGATCGCCATACGAACGATGTGAGTGAGTGGCAAAATATGATATACCACCCGTATCAGGATTTTTTGCCAACTGATAATTGCCATCCCACAACTGGTCAAAAACTGAGGCAGCACTATCGGCATCAAAACGTTGTAAATAAGAAAGAACAACATTTCCTATGCCAGACTCATGTCCCAGACCTGCATTGGCGAACCAGTCCCCCATCTGCTTAGTCTGCCACATTTGCGTATAGTCCCAACGAGCATAATCAAGGTCTTCAGACAGGTAATCCAAAATAGGTGAGATTGGCATCCATTGAATACCATGCATCCACACAGGGTCTCCGCTGAACCAAGTCCACCAGCCCACTCCCTTCGATGTCAAATTACTACTCCATGGTGAAGTATATTTGGTGTAATCAATGTTCTCACGATCACGATCAAACCAATATTCAGCAGTACCACGCGCCTCAAGTGTGTAACCAAAGATACCAGCATCACGCATTTCATCATCGCCCAAAGCAACGCCGAGTAGTAGCACACCACCCCATCCCTGCATAGCCTCAGAGGTAGATTCCTGACCATTGCCACCACCATCGCCAAGACCACCAGCATAGGAGTGACCTGCCCATGGATCAAGCGTACGGAAGAGTGGAAAATCGTCTGCATCATGTTGCCAGTTTGCATAATCACGGGCCACCATGCGTGCCATTTGGCCGTAGTTCTCTCGGAAATCGTCATCAAAAAGAGCCAACAAGGCTGATGCATACACGAAATAACCATAATGGAAATGGTGGTCGTTGAAAGTATCTGAGTCATAGCTGGTATTAAAACCAATCATAGCTCCCCATCGATTGTAACGTGCGAAGTACATGTCGTTTTCACCGGGTGTGTAGGTGTACCAGTTAACCAATGCATTCTTCAAGCGTGATTTGCATTGTTCAAAGAGAGCCATCTCGCCCATTTCATAAGCCATAGTCATGTACAACGCCATCTGCGTGAGGCCCTTTCCGCCCCAGTAAGTGTCAGTACCGAAACCGCCTTTGGCAGCATACTCAGCCACCATCATACGCATGCGGCTTTTATCGTACGCATGCGCACCTATTGAATCGGTAGGAAGAGCATAATATGGCGTAAAACCATGATAGTCATAGGTAATCGTAAAATGATTACCCGCAGCCATGCGCATGCGACCTCGTGGAGTTGCGTACTCTTGAGACATGAATGTCATGCTGTAAGTGTTGTTCTTATAGTGATGAGGAATGAAACCCTGTAGGATATTTGTGTTCGAGCCACCATCCATGTTTTCCACCATGGCACTCCAGGTCGTGCGCACTTTGCCCGCTATAGCGTCGTATTGCCAATCCACTCTTGTGTCGCGGATAATGCTATGTGCATAGGGCTGATAAACAGTAAGGTCGCTGAGCTGAGTGAGTACAGCTATCGACAGATACGTCGCATCACCGGCAAATGAAGCTTGTAAAGTGCCGTCATTTATGTTCCACTGCGTACCTTCCGGTGCATAGATGCCATAGAGGTCATTACCTACGCGTAAAGCAAAAGCGGAGGACACGAATGACGCAGAAAGAGACTGATTATCAGCAGTTAATATAGTAAACGAATTGCCACCGCTCAGTGTATTGACGGGAGTAATGATAGGTGATAGTTGACTACATTCCACCCATGTAAAAGGCACACCATGCGCAATCGTCACGCGCATTTGTTTATTACGATTGCTTGCATCTGCCATAACAAAATCCAATCCCCAATCATGCCATCCATTAGCTGATGCATCGCTAGGGTCGAATCTGTTGGCTGTAATCTGCAACTCAGAACTGGTCTTCATCTCATGTCCTGTAGCTTCCCAAAAAGTAGGGTAAGCCACAATCACACCCGTATTGACTGCTTTCACCATCTGCGGATATGCCCACATCTCGCCTGAATAAGGCTCTACGAGCATACGTGTCCACCAATCATTGGAGGGGATCGGTTTGCCGGCCATAGCATCGGTTATATATAGTTGACGATGCTCCATCTGATAGGCTATGCAAGACCTGTTTTCTGTGGATGTAGTAGATTTATTCAACGGGGCAAAAGAAGCATAACTACCTTTGCCTACGCTTATAGGTTGCTGTGCCAATACAGGCATCACGACTGCCAATAAAACGGCAAATAAAGTATTAGAACGAAGGCTCATATGAATTTGTAATTTTAATCTGTAATTATATATTGACAAACGGCGTGAGCAACACCATCTTCGTCATTGGATCGAGTGACAAAATCAGCAATGGTAAGAACCTCAGGAGCAGAGTTAGCCATAGCAACTCCTACTCCTGCGGCCTGAATCATAGAAATATCGTTGTAACTATCGCCACATGCCATTACTTCTTCCATCTGAATATGTAAGTGTTGGCAAAGCAAACGTAAGGTAGCAGCCTTGTCAACCCCCAAAGGAACACATTCCAAAAAGAAATCACACGAGCGATATACGTCCATTCGTCCCGATAATTGCTGCCGCAGATTAGCTTCGACCTGTGGCAGGCGTTGAGGATCACCCACGATAAGGCACTTGTTGATAGGTTCGGACAACTGATGCACAAAATCAGCATATAACTCAACTGGCATCTTGTTGATAAAAGCCTCTTTGTGCACGTACTCATCCTCAGTACTGGTTGCAACAATCGCATGTCCCTGATAAGTAAGGATTTGCATCTGTGCATCCATGGCTGCCTGATAAAGTTCTGGTACAAACGAAAAATCCAGGGTCAAATCATGCACCACCTCTTGTGTCTGCCACTCCACCAATCTGGAACCATTCATAGCCATTACAAAGCCACCATATTCGGCCAAATGCAGTTGTTCTGCCAATGGCGCGATTCCATCTACAGGACGACCTGAAGCCAAAACCAAGCGGACCCCCATTTGTTGAGCTTTCATAAGCACATCAAAGTTACGTGGAGTGAGTTCTTTGCGGCTATTGGTCAGTGTACCATCCAGGTCTAAAGCAATGAGTTTTATCATATTTTTTCTAACTGAAATTATCAAAATGAATTGAGCAGTATCGCTGTATGACATGCCACAAGTCCAGCCGTTTCAGTACGCAAGCGCGCCCTACCCAACGAAACGGGCTGATAGTCATGAGCTAACGCAGTCTGTACCTCTGCTGGAGAAAAATCCCCCTCTGGACCAATTAAAATCAACACACGATGTCCGGGCACAATGTGGTGCTGCAAACTCAGTTTGTTTTGGGTCTCCTCATAGTTCATCTGCAGGGTATTATTGCTACCCGACATATTTTCTGCGATTTGTTCCGTAAGCTTTATGTCCGTTTGAGTTATGCTCTCCGTAACATGTTGCTCACCGAGGTCCTCTGACGACATACAATGTGCAATGAACAAATCGGTATCGGGGCGCTCGGCAGCAATAAAATCATTACACTTCACCAAATCGTTGAGTTTGGGAAAAGTAGTTTTAAGCGACTGTTTTGCCGCCGAAATCATAATTTTCTCTAGACGCTCATGATTGACAGTCTTGCGTTCGGAATGTTCACATAGCAACAGCGAAATCTCATCCACTCCCATCTCGGTGCATTTCTCAATCATCCACTCAAGGCGATCGATATTCTTGGTGGGGGCGATGGCGATATGCACATAGCCGGCATGTAACGCATCGGGACTTTCCACACGCAACACCTTGAGTTCACAATGTTTACGATGTGGATTAGTCACCACACAATGGTAGAGGTTGCCGACTCCATCAGTTACAAAGACAGCCTCGCCGCGCTGAGTGCGAAGCACCTGCACGCAATGTTGACTCTCTTCTTCGGGAAGGACAGGTGTGTTGAGTATATCAGGAGCGTAAAACAAATACATAATAGCAGAGGGATTGAGTACGTTGAGGAACTAAAAAAATTACGTTGGGAAGATGGAAATAACAGTATTACAATTCTGCTTCTTTCAAACGCTCTGCATTTTCTGCCACCTGAAGTGCATCTATTACACCCTGAATATCACCATCCATGAACCCAGTCAAATTGTAGATAGTGTAACCTATACGATGATCGGTGATACGACCTTGCGGATAATTGTAGGTACGAATCTTGGCTGAACGATCACCTGTTGAGACCATCGTCTTACGACGGGCTGCGATGTCATCGATATATTTCTGGTGCTCCTTATCATATATCTGCGTGCGCAGGCGCGCGAGTGCACGCTCTTTATTTTTAGGTTGGTCTCGTGTTTCGGTACACTCGATGAGAATCTCTTGTACTTCACCAGTATTCGGATTTCGCCAATTGTATCGCAAGCGCACACCAGACTCGACCTTGTTGACATTCTGACCACCGGCTCCACCCGATCGGAATGTATCCCACTTGATCTCACCTTCGTTAATTTGCACCTCAAACTCGTCTGCTTCAGGCAATACGGCAACTGTAGCCGCTGATGTATGAATACGACCTTGCGTCTCGGTAGCAGGAACGCGTTGTACACGATGCACGCCACTCTCATACTTGAGTACACCATAAACATTTTCGCCGCTGACATTGAAAATAATTTCCTTGTATCCTCCGACAGCACCTTCCGAAAATGACGAAATCACATATTTCCAACCTTTGACTTCAAAATACTTGGTGTACATACGGAACAAGTCACCAGCAAACAATGCCGCTTCATCACCACCTGTACCACCACGTATCTCCATCACCACATTTTTGCCATCCTCTTTGTCCTGGGGCAACAACATCAATTTAACCTCTTCTTCCAAAGCAGGAATCTGAGGTTCCAACTCGTCAATTTCCATACGAGCCATCTCCTTCATTTCCGGATCAGACTCATTGAAAAACAACTGTTTAGCCTCATTGAGGTGCTGTAATGTTGTCTTGTATTTGTTGGTAGCCTGCAGTACACGTTCCAAATCGTGATAGTCACGATTGAGGCGGACATAGCGCGTCTGATCGGCAATCACATCTGGGTCTGTGATAAGCAATCCCACCTCGTGAAACTTTGCCTCCAGACCTTCTATCTTGTCTAAAATGTTCATTTCGTACGATTTATGAATGTATCAGCATAAATATAAAAAAATACCTTTGGTGGCCGATTGGAGCTACCAAAGGTAAATCAAGGTATTTAGCCCTAGAACAAAGGACTTGGATAAACGCCATCAGCAGCCAATTGTGCAAACTTGGCTACCACTTGGGGACGATCTTCACTATAGGTTACACCAAACCACTTAGAAGTAGTGTCCAAAACCTGGCAAGTAGCCTTACCTGCGTGAATCATCTCATCTACCAGCGTAGGAATATAGAATTCAGACTTGAGTTCCTGACCACGTGCCAGAAGGAAAGCCTTGAAAGCCTCCTCCACTTCATCGAAATATTCAGGAGTGAATCCCCACATATTCATTGAGACAGGTGCATTTTCCTCAAGCAGTACGTTTTTGTCGTTTTCGTCCTTGAAATAAATCTTTCCATCCTCACCACGCATGATGCTGGTTCGTTCAACTACGCCCTGCAGGAAACTATTTTCATCGGTAGCACATACTCCACGGCTCACCGAACCATTTTCGCTAAGGGTATTGCAAACGCGATAACCTACCATGCAGTATTTTCCTTTCTCAGCATGGCTTAGGAAATCAGCCAAAACCTGGAAAGAATCACGCCCATAGTAGTCATCGGCATTGATCACAGCAAAAGGTTCATGAATCAGTTCTTTTCCCATCAACACAGCATGATTGGTACCCCATGGTTTCTGGCGTTCAGGGTTATAACTGTAGCCAGCAGGCACTTTGTCGATAGCTTGGAAGCAGATCTGACATTCAACTTTGCCTTCATACTTTGCTAATACAACACGTTTGAAATCCTCGGCAAAATCCTCGCGAATAACGAAAACCACCTTGCCAAAGCCGGCCTTCACAGCATCGTATACCGAATAATCCATAATAGTCTCGCCGTTAGGACCGAGGCCATCGATTTGTTTGAGTCCACCATAACGGCTGCCCATACCAGCAGCCAAAATAAAGAGAGTTGGTTTCATGATACAAAAAGAGAAAACAAAAAGAGGGAACACATAAAAAAAGAAAAAGCCCAGTGTCGCCAAAAGGCATAACACTAGGCTTTAGATTCGCAAATATTAGTCAACCAGGTTGATAAACTTATCTACGTCCTGTGCCTCGGTGCTGAGAGGGAAGTCGCTCTTAATCTGCTCAAAGAGTTTCTTGGCAGAAGCCTTGTCTTCTTTCTCCATGTAAACGATGGCAGCTTTCTTGAGTGCGATAGGAGCAATCAACTCGTTCTTGCTATCAGCAGCAGCCTTGAAAGCCTTGATTGCCTTATCCAATTCACCCAACTCTACATAAGCATCGCCCAAACGAACTTTTGCTGCAGGAGCTACGTTGACATCATCAGCGCTAAAATCAGACAGATACTTAGCAGCTTTTTCATAATTACCAAGTTCGTACTCGCAAAGACCAGCATAGAGAGCAGCCAACTTACCTTCCTGATTGCTGTACTTATCTGCCAAAGCAGCAAAACCCTCGCAGTCTGCTTCGTCACCATTCAGCGCAGTTTCATAGGCATTTTGGTCAAAATAAACCACAGCTTTAGCAATAGCGTCGCCAGCCTCGATTGCCTTAGGTTCTACAATGAACTTCTTAACTGCGAAGAAACCACAAATAATCACCAGCAACGCTGCCAATGCAATCATGATAACTTTCGCATTCTTTTCAATCCATTCAGCAGCAGACTGCTTCGTTGCCTCAACCAGTACTTCTGCTTCGTTTTCAATTTTCTTTGCCATAATTCTATTTTTTTATTAGTTTTTCCTTAATTATACGCGCGCATATCGAATACACACGCATTTCAGCCTGCAAAGATACTACTTTTTTTTGACATAACGAAATTATTCATGATTTTTTTCAAAAAAAAGCGTCAATACTTGTATAAATAAAGAAATAAAACTAACTTTGCACTATAAAACCGCGCAGAAAAGTGTTTTTGCACTTCCCGAAGTCATTTATAGGCTCATTGTCGCCCCTTCGTACAAAGCGGTTTGATTTTACGACTGCATAACGGTCAGTTTTTAGACTTAGAGTTCTTGCTTGTTAGAGACCGGAAAACTCAACATTTAAATCAAAATGTGACCTCTTGTGCACCAATGGCGTGCTGCTACTCAACGCCGTGACCCACTTCGGTGGTAGCGAAGAGGTGGGCAGATTACAAAGGTGCATTACGTTACAAATCCTGTCATTAGGAGTTTTCTCGATACAGCACAAGCAGGAGCTCTTTTTTTGTGTCCGAACCAGAGGAGGGTAGAGGTCAAACGATGTGCTTTAGTGCTTTAGTGCTTTAGTGCTTTAGTGCTTAGCGCGTATCAGTCGCAGTATTGGCCGTAGCCTCAGCGAGGAGTTGCCGGCGAATTGCTGTGCGCACAAATGCACGGAAATTACGATAGATTTTATGTTTTCCCGTTAGCTCGACAGGAGCCTCTTCTTCCCCTTTGAGGAGTTGCGCATTAAATCGTTGCACCCAATAGTGGTAGCGCTCGGAGGAAGGATCACGCAGTTCGTCAGCCGCCTGTTTCCAAGCCTTTTGATTGAGTTCAATATTCGCCTTTTCGCGTCCGACAGGCGGATTTTTTTTGTAGTTGCGCGGGTTATGCACCCGATACATCTCAGTAGGACCCTTATCCAGCGCTATGCCATCCGGAGAATAAAAGACCTTTTTACGAAAAACGACTCCATCATGCTGGATGGATCCACGGAGTTCCCTGATAGGAAATTCGAATGATACATGTGCCATAATGTCTGATAGAAAATATAGTCAATGTCTAACAAAAACCATACCAAACCTAACTAATCACCTAAGAATAACATAAGAATAACATAAGAATGTCATAAGAATATCATAGAATGAATCACAAATGGACTGCTGATAGAGTGTTGGAAGAAGGCAGATAGAGTGCTGGAAGACTGCTGGAGAACAACAAAATACTCTAAACATGGGTAATACTCCGACATAAGCCATAGCAGACGCTCCAAATCCAGTCAGGTGAGGGGATAAAAAAGGCTGTCGGACATGAGATGTCGGACAGCCTTGGGGAAAAGGGTGCTCTAAGAACCATTCAAAAAACAATCATCAGAACACTCAGAAATGACAGGATGAATCCATCCAGAGGGATTACTTCTTGCAGTTACCTGCGATGCAGTTGTAGCAAACGCCGGCAAGAGCAGCACCTACCAATGGAGCAACGATGAAAACCCAGAGTTGTGGCAAAGCCAAAGTGTTCTCGCTGAAGATAGCCTGTGAGATAGAACGAGCTGGGTTAACAGAAGTGTTGGTCAAAGGAATAGAGATCAGGTGGATAAGGGTAAGAGTGAGACCGATAGCCAAACCAGCGAACTTACCATTGGCATGCTTGCCGTCAGTAACGCCCAAGATAACCATAAGGAACACAAAGGTGAGAACAGCCTCGATAGCCAAAGCCCCCCATACGTTAGCCTGCAGATATCCGCCAGCTACGTCAGCAGCACCAAAGAAATCGCCATAACCATTAGCTGCAAAGGTTCCAATAGTCATACCAGCAGACTTCGCAATACCGAACAGAACAGCGGCAGCCAAAACAGCTCCCACAATCTGTGCACACCAATATGCCAACATATCCTTAGCGCTCATACGTCCGCTGACAAACACACCCATCGAAACGGCTGGATTGAGGTGTGCGCCAGAGATATGGCCTACACCATAAGCCATTGCTACTACGGTCAAGCCGAACGCAAGTGATACGCCCAGAAAACCAACATGTCCAAAGATTGCAGTACCGCAACCTCCCAATACCAGCACGAATGTACCAAACAACTCGGCTGCCAATTTGTTGCAAAGTTTCATAACAAAAATGTATTAGAATGAATAATTGCCTCTGCAAACCGGAATTGCTTCGGTTCGCAGAGGCTTATTAGTTGTTAATTACTTATTTTCCTTCAGATTCAACTGAATTTGCAGTTCGTCAAATTGTGCTTCGTCGAGCAAACCTGGTGCGCCCAACATCACATCACGTCCTTGATTGTTCTTTGGGAATGCGATGCAGTCACGGATAGAATCCAAACCGGCGAACAGACTAACAAAGCGGTCGAGACCATAGGCCAAACCACCGTGAGGAGGTGCACCAAACTTGAATGCATTCATAAGGAAGCCAAATTTGGTTTGAGCCTGCTCTGGAGTAAATCCAAGGATTTCGAACACTTTCTGCTGCAAACCAGCATCGTGGATACGGATTGAGCCGCCACCTACTTCGACACCATTGATAACCATATCATATGCGTTAGCGCGCACGCTGGCTGGGTCGGTGTCAAGCAATGGAATATCTTCCGGCTTAGGACTGGTGAATGGATGGTGCATGGCCATCAAACGCTGCTCCTCATCGCTCCACTCATACATTGGGAAATCGATAACCCAAAGACAAGAGAACTTCTGTGGATCACGCAAACCAAGTTGCTTACCCATCTCCAAACGCAACTCACAGAGTTGTTTTCTGGTCTTCATTGCGTCTTCGCCACTCAAAATCAGAATCAGGTCACCTGCTTCTGCACCCATCGCAGCCTTGATTTCCTGCAGTAACTCTTGGTTGTAGAACTTATCTACACTTGATTTCACGTTTCCGTCAGCCTCTACGCGAGCATAAACCATGCCTTTCGCACCAATCTGTGGTTTTTTCACAAATTCAGTCAGCGCATCCAGTTGCTTGCGAGTATAGACAGCCTGTCCCTTGGCACAAATACCGCCAATATACTTAGCATCGTCGAAAACAGAGAAACCTGGTGCCTTGTGGAAGATGTCATGCAGTTCGACAAACTTCATCTCGAAACGCGTATCAGGCTTGTCTGAGCCATAATATTTCATTGCGTCATGCCATGTCATACGTGGGAGCGCAGGCAGGTCAATTCCTTTGATTACTTTGAACAAGTGACGGCTCATTCCCTCGAACATCTGTAGCACGTCTTCCTGCTCCACAAATGACATCTCGCAGTCTATCTGAGTAAATTCAGGCTGACGGTCTGCGCGCAGGTCCTCGTCACGGAAGCACTTCACAATCTGGAAATAGCGATCAAAACCTGAGACCATCAGCAACTGCTTCAGAATCTGTGGGCTCTGTGGTAAGGCATAGAACTGTCCCGGATTCATACGGCTGGGCACCACAAAGTCGCGTGCACCCTCTGGTGTAGAATTAACCAATACCGGGGTCTCCACCTCCAAGAAACCTTGTTCATCCAAGTAACGTCGAACCTCAAATGCCATTTTATGGCGAAGTTCCAAATTCTTACGAACAGCCGCACGACGCAAGTCCAGATAGCGATATTTCATACGGATATCGTCACCACCATCGGTATCGTCCTCAATAGTGAATGGAGGCGTTACCGCTGGGTTCAACACCTTCAGTTCCTTCACTTCAATCTCGATGTCACCCGTAGGTAACTGAGCGTTTTTGCTATAGCGCTCTTTCACAACGCCCTTAGCCTGAAGCACGAACTCACGGCCCATCTTATTGGCTTCATCAAACACTTCTTTGTTTACGCCCTCATCAAACGCCAATTGCGTGATACCATAGCGGTCACGCAGGTCGATGAACGACATACCACCCATTTTGCGGATGCGCTGCACCCAACCGGCAAGGGTAACCTCTTTGTTCACATCGGCGATTCTCAACTCGCCGCAAGTAACTGATCTGTACATGTTTATGGTAATCGTTTATAGTTTTATCAGATGAATATTTCAAAACATATCCTCAATCCGGATTGCAATTAAAGCTTTTGGATTGTCACATCCGGATTGATCTTTCGTATCAGGCCGCTCAATACCTCACCGGGACCAAACTCTCGGAAAGTGTCAGCACCATCAGTAATCATATTTTTCACGGTCTGTGTCCAGCGTACAGGAGCGGTCAACTGTGCAACCAGATTACGTTGGATATGCGCAGGATCGGTCTGGGGGTACGCGTTCACATTCTGGTACACAGGGCACTTAGGCGCATAAAACGGAGTAGCCAAAATAGCCCGTTCCAACTCCTCTGCCGCCGGCTGCATCAGGGGAGAATGGAACGCTCCTCCCACGTTCAAGCCGATGATGCGTCGTACTCCTTTGGCCTGCAGAGCTTCTTTAGCAGCCTCCACACCTTCCACACTACCCGAAATCACGACCTGACCGGGGCAATTGAAGTTGGCAGCCACAACGACATGGTCATGTATCTCATCACATGTAGTTTCGACCAGCTCATCCTCGCTGCGAAGAACAGCTGCCATCGTTCCTGCACACTTTTCGCAGGCCATTTGCATAGCATTTGCACGCAACTGAACCAATCGTAATGCGTCCTCAAAATGGAGGGCGCCCGAGACTGCCAATGCGGAATATTCGCCCAAAGAGTGTCCGGCGACCATATCGGGTATAGCTACACCCTGCTCCTCTGCTACCATCTCGCTGATAACAGAGTGCAGAAAAACAGCGGGCTGAGTCACCTTTGTTTGTCGCAGGTCCTCTTCCTCGCCAAAAAACATCAAATCGGTAATGCGAAAGCCTAAAATTTCGTTGGCCTTCTCAAAAAGTTGCTTAGCAAGCGGGCTCGAATCATACAATTCTTTGCCCATACCTGTATATTGTGCGCCCTGTCCGGGGAAAACGTATGCTATCATTCTCAGAAATTTTTTGCAAAATTAGTAAAAAAATATGATTCATGCAAACGTTTTCTACGAAAAACGCACAAAAAAGGTCGTTTTTATGCTTTTACTCGCCCGAGAGCACATAAAAGCAATGTTATTGCCTAATAAATTGGAACAATTTCTCGGGGAACACGTCTCGTTATCTGACTACGAGTGAGAGGTTGTGCGCCAACCTCAACTTTGGTCACGCGCTGGGTAGCCGCACACTCCATCGGAATGGTGTTATGTTGGGTGCCATTCATCTGCATAACCCCCTTCAGATTTTTCTCTTTCACGCAAACAACAGTCTCCACCTTCCCCGACGCCGTCCGATGCTCCACCGTTTGATACAGCGTACTGAGCGTATAGTGCGTCGTTCCATTTTTGACACGAAACTTCTCCACTCCTACCTCGCTGATATTCAACAGATTGAGGATTTTCAACTCTTCTGGTTTCAGTTTGTATCCAAAGGGGATGTTTATCTCAACGAAAAAATCTTCGTTAGTTCGCAAAATACGAAATATTTTACTGTCAACGATATAGTGACGCTGGAGTCGAAACTTAAATATTCCCAGGTAGTTTCGGCTCGACTCATAAGTCAGCACCATCTCTTTATCGTTCTGAGGGTGAATGGTCCAATGTTTCCAATCGTTCATTTCCTGCTCGAAATTGTAACGCACGTTTCCGCCAGCCCACAGTCCTTTATGCACCACCACACCCGAATCCATCTCGGTCATCATCTTTCGGGCATTCTTATCCAACCCCTCTTCCGCCAACAACTCATCTGCCCGATCACGCAAGACCGGCAGGAAATAGCGCTTGCATTGCATGCCCTGCATTTGTACCGAGTCACGGCCTTCACGTCCCGCACCGGGAATGTGCACCATGCGCGCCACCATCTGCTCCATTGTGAGCGGCTTTTCCTTTGAAACAGCCCGAACATCACTAACAATTGTATAAGCCATGACAACTTCCGGCATATCATATTGCATGCGATTATAGACCTTGTACAGTTGCTGCGAAATAGTTTTTTTCTTGCTCGGTTTACGACTCTGCCTGGCCGCCACTATCATTTCATCCAAAGCGATAGGTTGCTCTTTGAGACGAACCGTCACAAGTGGTTTCGAACCGACCAGATGGGCATCCTGCTGCTCAGGGTGTATTGCCTGAGAAGATGCAGACAACGATTTGTCCAAAACAAAATCGCCAAGGGTTTTCTCCTGCTTCTCAAAACCTATAAATGAGATAATAACGACGCTGAAAGGGGATGCTTCACTCTCCAATTCGAACACGCCATCGGCATTAGTGGCCGTACCTTCCATCGGATTATCTTTTAGATAAACGGTGGCGTATGGTATTGCTCCACCCTGCTCATCTGTCACACGCCCACGATACACAGGTGATGCGTCCATTATCAGGCATGAGATCATGAGGCACGATAGAAGCAACAACATTCGTTCTGCCTTGCTGATAAAATGTAAAAAATTAATTTTCAATACACTATATCGGAATCTTATAAATTCCTTTTTTTAATTTAACACCCCAAAACAATCATCTTCGTGTGATACTTTTCACTCCACGAATAGTCATCATCTTCCGCTGTACGGCATCCAATTGTTCAATGCTGGACACCATCAGGGTCAGTTGGCCCTCAAAGAGCCCATCATGACTGTCTATTGAAATGGAGCGCAGCAGCACCCCACTCTCCTTATTGAGCAGACTGGTCAATCCGCTGACGATACCAATGTCATCCTGCCCCACCACGCTGAGTGTGATAGGATACTGGGTACCTACAGCCTTTCCCGACCATCGAGCAGCCATGATACGATACGGATATCGGTCACGCATATCGGCCGCATTGGGACAATCCTGACGATGGATCTTGATACCCGAAGACACACTCACAAATCCATAGATTGGATCACCATAGATAGGATTGCAACATTTGGCCAGTTTATAATCTACATTCTTGAGATTTCGGTCTATTACCAGTTCGTCATGTTGAGCACGTGTTTGGTCCTCGTTCTGCAGATTAACGAAATTCTGTGCGGAGGTAGTGACAGTTTGTGTCATAGCCTCCTGTGAAGCCTTTTCCAGCTGTTCGAACACATCACGAACAGCTATCATGTCTATGCGTCCCTGAGCAATGGCCTGATAGAAATCACTCACGACCTTATAGCCCATTTTCTTGGCCAAGTGAGACACTTTGCCCTCGTCAGCCTCCAGTTTCCAGTTCTTAAATCGACGCTCGAAGAGTTCGCGTCCGTCCAGCGCATCTTTGTATTGTATCTCCTTGAGCGACTGACGAATTTTGTTCTTCGCCTTACTGGTCTTGACAATCTTGAGCCATGCCTCGGTAGGTCGCTGTGTAGCCGATGTCAAAATCTCTACCTGATCACCATTTTTGAGCACATATTTGATGGGCACATTGCGTCCGGCAATCTTGCCACCCATACACTTGCATCCCAGTCCGCTGTGGATGGCGAAAGCAAAATCGAGCACAGTAGCACCTTTGCATAACTTATGAAGGTCGCCATTAGGCGTGAAGACGAACACTTCCTCGTCGTAGAGGTTCATTTTGAACTCATCTATTGCCTCTCTCGTATCGACCTGATCGCTCTCCAACATCTCGCGCACGCCCTTGAGGAAAGCATCCATTCCATTGTTTTCAGCTTTTCCTCCCTTGTATTTCCAATGGGCAGCCACACCCTTTTCCGCCACCTCATCCATGCGCTCAGTACGAATCTGCACTTCCACCCATTTCTGTTCTGGTCCCAGCACGGTGGTATGCAGGCTTTCGTATCCATTCGACTTAGGAATGCTCAACCAGTCGCGCAAGCGTTTGGGATTAGGCTGATACATGTCGGCTACGACCGAATAGACCTGCCAGCACTCAGCCTTTTCTTTCTCGGGTGCTGAATCCAGAATGATACGTATTGCGAAGAGATCGTAAATTCCGTCCACGCCGCAATTCTGCTTCTGCATCTTGTTGTAAATCGAGTGAATAGACTTCGTACGCCCCTTGATATGATAATGCAGGCCCAGCGCCTTGAGTTTCTGATCCACCGGCCCGATAAACGAAGCGATATAGGCATCGCGTTGTTGCTTTTTCTCATTCAGCGCATGTGCTATCTCCTTATACATGCTGTAGTTGCTGAACTTCAAAGCCAAGTCCTCCAACTCGGTCTTGATCTGATACAGACCCAAACGGTGTGCCAAAGGGGCATATAGAAAACTGGTTTCTTTGGCCACATGCTTGGCTTCATCGTCAAAATCCGGCACGGGCAATCCCGCCTCCTTGGCCGCATCGGCCAGCAGACCATGTCGGGTGTTCAGGCGACGCATCAGGGCGGCACGTTCGGCGATGATAATCAACACCACGCGCACATCCTCTGCCAGTGCCAAAAGCAACTTACGAAAATTCTCTGTCTCCAACGACATATTCTTTTCGTACAAACGCGCAACGCGTTGCAACCCGCGCACGATAACTTCCACCTGCTTATCTTCCTGCAAGATTGTTTTCACTTCGTGCAACAAGTCGGCATAGTTATCCGGCCGTGGATCAGTCGCAGAATCATGATCAAAATCATAATCACTCAGCACGATGGCAGTTGCGGCCGTTTGTCCCAAACTTATCTCATGGATCACTATATCAATCGTGTCCATACGCGCCTGGCGCTCTGCTTCGGGCAGGCGATCAAGCCAGCTCTGAAGCACAAGCTCTTTTTTTTCGTCAAACGCTACTCCTAATTTCATTCTTTATTTCTGTTTTCGGTTGATTATTATCAAAACATCGTGTATTCATTCTCACCTTCCGAATGAGAGCTTCTCGCGCACCATTCATATGGCATTTACTTGCCACAAAATGCCCA
>JAKSNQ010000028.1 GCA_024399615.1 Paludibacteraceae bacterium
ATGTTCCCTGCATGTTCCCTACAAGGCCTGTGGAAGACGTGTGCATGATCGGTTCAGTTCTGCTTCAAAGGCATCTTTTTATTATGTCTGCGAATAAAAAAATATCCAAAAATTTGGAATTATCAAAAAAAGGTCGTACCTTTGCAGCACAAAGATATAGAAGAGTTGTTTTGCGGGTAATCGAAACGATTCTTTCCCTTATGAGGGTGCTCAGATAAAAGTCAGTAAACACCGCTCCATTCATTCAGCACATTCCGAAACAGACGAGTAATATGACCAACGGACAAAATTTGATAGTAAGACAAGCCTCGGCAGGCTCGGGTAAGACCTATAACCTGGCAGCGTACTACGTGTCGCTACTCCTAAGCGGTGTGTCGTATCGCAATATCCTGGCGGTGACATTCACCAATGATGCGACGAACGAGATGAAACAACGCATCTTGGGCTACCTGTACGACATAGCGCAGTACCACCAATGGTCTGCGAAGAAACAGCAAGAAACACAGGCGTTTGTAAATGTGATGATAGGAGAAGGGTATCTATCGAAGGAAAAGTGGGATGCCTCAGCAGATGGTACTCCCGCTCTTGCCATGCGACTGTATGAGGAAATTACGGACAACTTGGACCACATGCACATCTCAACCATCGACTCTTTTTTACAAAGCCTGCTGTCCGGAATGATCCAGCTGCTGGGACAGTCAGCGGGTTACAGCGTGGAATTGGATGCCCAAAAGGTAATTAACGAGGCGGTTGAGACTATTTTGACCACAGGTATAGAGCAAAGCGATGGAAACCTGACTGAACGTGGCAAGCGTATCGAGCGCTACATGAACGAGTTGATGGACAAAGGCAAGAATTGGAACATGTCGAAAAGTCTGAGCCAAACAAGCGAAGAACTCTACAAGGAGCAAGTGCAGGTTTCAGAGAAAATCTTCCCCAATGCAGAGGAAGTGGATCGCTACAAGAAAGCATTATGGACCAATAAGATGGAAGTTCAGACACTCATAAAAATGCTGAACTCTTCCATACCTGACATTGATAGTTATCTGGAGACAAAAAATGGTACATTATATGCCACAGGTAGTGTCAATGAAGCCCTGCAGACTTTGAAAGATGTGCTGGAGGGTAAAACAGATGTCGAAGAAATAAAATTACCCTCTGCTCAGACTAAAGTTATCCTGAGCGATGATTTCCAGAAACAATGGAGAGGGTCAGCATCTGATGCAAACATCATAAAGAAACTGATAACCAATATTGCATCGCTCCTACCCAAGGTACAGGAAATCTACCTGACATATAAGACCAGTTGTCAATACCTAAACGACCTGATGCTACTGGGTGATCTGCAACGTGAGATTGACACAGCACTACGTACCCATAATGTGCGAATGTTGGCAGATAGTGCCAAGACATTACACAAGGCTCTCAAACCCGGTGATGCCGATTTCATTTTGGAGAAAGCGGGTATCCAATATCACTACATCATGTTGGACGAGTTTCAAGACACGAGCCACCTGCAATGGAAATGCTTCCTTCCTCTAATAAGCGAAGTATTAGCATGGGGTAGCGGTCGGGGCGTATTTATCGTAGGCGACCCCAAACAAGCTATCTATCGTTTTCGCAACGGAGATGCGAACATCATGTTGGACCTGCCCTATTTCTTTGACGCATACTACAATCCGAACATACCCAAGCTGAGCAAGAGTTTCCGCTCGCAACGTGAAGTGGTACGTTTCAACCTGGAAACAATGCGGTACATATCGGAAATGAACAGCGAATATCAGCCGCTATATGGTGAGGGGTACGATGAGTCTAAATTAGGTTCTTTCCACCGCGCAGATAAGCAGGAGGGGTATGTCCGCCTGCACATGAGTACCGAGAAGTCGTCAGACATAGAACACCAAGAGAACGTGGCTTATCAGATGTTCATACAGATGGAAGAACTGATGCAATTAGTTGGTGTTAAACAACGTAACTTACCCAGCGATATGCTTGTCTTGGTGCGTTACAGCAAGGAAATGACTCCGATTTTTGAAGCCTGGAACAAGTATGTGAAGGGAAATGCAGAGGTGTTTCCCAAACTGAGTCAGACGCAATTGATATCAGAAAAGAGTTATACGATCGAAAGCAGTATAGACGTACAAATCATCATGTCAGCGCTGAAGATGCTCATTCGTCACGACGCCATAGCGAAACGCTATTTGGAAGCAGTCGGCATCAATGCAAACCAACTACAATCACTATCTGCTCTGGAAACACATATGCCATTGTCTGCGCTGATAGATGAAATTATCCGCATCTGCTTCTTTGCAGACAATCAACAAGCGACTGTGGGTAAAGATGTAACCTATCTTTACAGTCTCATGGATTTTATCCATGCGTTTATTTCGAGCAATGGTTCGAACGCAGAGAAACTGCTTCGCTACTGGGACGAAGAATTGCACAACAAGGCAGTAGCCATGCCCAGTAAACCCAATGGAATCCAAATCATGACTATTCATAAGTCAAAAGGTTTGGAACGTGCAAACGTATTCGTACCATATTGCCAATGGCCACTGGAAGAATTTAAGAACAATAATCCAAACAAACTTTGGGTTGACTCGGTAGAGGTCGAAGACGAGCATTGTGAGCGTTTCCATATCGGTAAAATTCCTGTGGCAATGACAAGCAGGAAATTGAGAGGAACGGCATATGAGCCAATGGGGGAGAGTGAGTGTGCAGAAATGCGCAAAGACAGTTTGAATATGTTGTATGTAACGCTGACGCGTGCCGCCGACCGTCTGTTTGTGTGGGCCGATTACAATGAAGAAAAAAACGACAAAAAAAGCAAGGAGAAGGCCAATAATGGACCGATCACCGTGGGCGACATACTATATAAAATCTGGAAGGGGTATTATGAGGCGGGAGATAAGAGCCTAAGTGAAGCCGAGACATCATTGGAAAGCGATCATAAGAGTCCAAAGAGCGATGAGAACGGAATAAACGAAAGTACATGCCAATCGAAGCAGGTGGATGAGAAGCCGTTTGATTTCAAAGACAGCCAAACGATAGAGGCACAGTTCCACAGCGAGAACACCGGCATCGTGTTCCAACAGTCGCAAAAATCGATGTTAATGTCCACTCATGGAGCCATCCGCGGTATTGAGATTGCAGAACAAGCAGATAAAGGTACGCTATATCACGATATCTTGGCGCATATTCAATATGCAGAGGAGATGGAGCGCGTGCTGAGTGACTACGTAGCCCGTGGTCAGGTAGCCAATCAGGAGGTGGAGAGCATTCGACGCATGCTACAGTTCATTCTCCATCACCCCACAATGGCGTCCTGGTTCACCTCACAATACGAAATCCAGCGCGAGGTCAGTTATCTGTTGCCGATGGAGGGAAAGGTGGAAGAAGTGCGTCCCGATCGCGTGATGTTGCTGCCAGAACAGAAAAAAGCGATTGTATTGGATTATAAGTTCGGCAACTATCACCATAAATACGACGACCAGGTAAGACAATACGCTCAGATTTTCAAGATGCAAGGATACCAGGTAGAGGGGTATCTGTGGATGAACCAAAAGACGGAGTTGATACCTGTCAAAGTATAGAAGTGCATCAAAAACATTTTTCATAAAGCAATCATTAGAACATAGGTTTGGACATATATGACACACGATTTTATAGGACAAGTAACCGCGGATTTGATCGAAAAAATCGGTTGGGAGCAATTACACCAATTGTATCTGGTTGTTCCCACGCAACGTGCGAGTGTATTTTTCATGGACAAGTTCAAAAAGGCAATGCTCCGCAGCGGGCAGACTCGTCCTGTGAAGTCTCCTCACTGCATGACAATTGATGAGTTTATCGGCCTCTTTACTGACTTAGAAGTGGAGGACGAGTTGAAGTTGGTATGCGAGTTGTACGAACTGTATTATCGCCATGTACAAACATATGACGAAGATGGAAAATTGGTACCTCAAGCGACCATCGATGTCTTTTATAGTTGGGGAAAACAGCTGCTTAATGATTTTACCAATCTGGACTATGCCTGCCTGAGTGACAAGGATGTGCGAACATTTTTTGAGACGGCCAGCCAACAACATACTTTGGAAGACGTGTACATCGATGCGGATGTGAAACAACGCCTGATGGATGAGCTGCGATTGGAGGAGAACGACGCAGAGCGCACCGTTCGCAGCCAATATCATGCCATTTGGTCGCACCTATATGAGATATATCACAACCTGAACGAGGCCGGACATATCTATAGAGGTGCACGTATGCGTGATGCATTGACACATGTGGAAGAGAGAAAAGAGCAGATGGCCGAGGCTCGGTTCGCTTTCGTTGGTTTCAATTATCTGCTGAAGGCTGAAGAACAACTACTAAAGCAAATGGCCTCTGCGCACACCTACTACTATTGGGACCAATGGCCCGGGTTCACAGCCAACCGTCGCGCTTTCAGTCATGTCAATAGATATGCAGCCGAGATAGGTTCATGTCCACTGCCAAATCAGCACCTGGTGTTGGACGAGAGAATTTCTGCTCAACAGGGAGAAGAAATCGAGGAAGAGCGACCAATAGCGAAACCGGTGACGTTGGTCAGTTGCACTTCGACGCAGGCACAAGTACAATACGTACACCAATGGTTGAGCCAGCCTCGTGAAGGCCTGACTGCCGTGATAATCGCCGACGAATCACTACTGGAACCGGTTATATATGCATTGCCTCAAAATGTGTCGGGTAAGGCGAACATTACCAAGGGATTTCCCCTCCGCAACACACATATATTCGCAGAAACTCTTCGCCTAATGGAGTCGGATGCCGTATTAAAAGGTTTCCAAAAAGATCAAGCCAAAGGAGCGCTGGAGGCGTTGGTGGCTCAACTGCGTTCTCCAGAGACTGCCAATCAAACAGAGGCAAGTTGTCAGACCTGGCAGTGGCACTTGGGATGGGAATCCTATTATCAGGTTCGCACGCGTATTTTGGCATTGATTCAGGCTTTGGAGAAGACCGAATCGACCATACTGAAGCAGATTAACCTACCGACCCTCAGCAATTTACTACGCAGACAGTTGGAAATGGTGACGTTACCTTTCCACGGCGAGACTGTGAATGAGATACAGATCATGGGCGTATTGGAAACACGTCTGATGGATTTTGACAACCTGCTGATATTGGGTGTAGAGGAAGGTATCGTGCCCAAACGACAGATTGACCACTCGTTCTTGCCCTACAACCTGCGTCAGGAAAAAAGGATGCAGACCAGCGATGAAGCTTCCGACATCTATGCTTACAATTTCTTCCGTTTGCTACAACGCAGTCAGCACGCAGAATTGGTGTTCTCGGAATCTGGCGAGCATAGTATGAGTCGCTTTGTGATGCAAATACTCACGTCGCCAGCGTTCGCAGTGACCAAGTGCCACATCAACGAAAATCCGGATCACGCATTCTATGACGCTGAGGCTTATTTTCATAAGTTGTTTAGTGGTAGTCATAAGACTTATGGTGATGTTCTCTTGGAGCGAAAGAAGAACGGAAAACGGATGACATTGTCTCCCTCAGCCATCAATGTGTACCTATCGTGCCCACGCTGCTTTTACTTACAGTCAATCGAGGGACTAAAGCAGGTGGATGATGACAATGTCTTCATGCCTGCCAATGTGTTTGGCTCGCTGGTGCACGACTCGCTGGAACAGTACTACAAGGCAGAAATAGCCTGTCAACCCATCAGTGTGGACGAAGCAATGCGTAGAGGGTTGCAGAAACTCAACGAAGAAATCTCCCAAAAACGCTTGCGAATCGGGTCAAAAGACAATGACACTATTGCGTACGAGCAGCAAAACCACCCCATAGAATGGAAAGCGGCAAAACGACAAGTTGAAGCGACGATAGACTATTTCAAATCAGAGAAGGGCACAAAAGTTGTGACGCTGGAGGAACGTCTGGACACCCCAATAAAGACGACTATCCAAGGCCATGAAGAGACTAT
Source organism: Paludibacteraceae bacterium (assembly GCA_024399615.1). Classification (GTDB taxonomy): domain Bacteria; phylum Bacteroidota; class Bacteroidia; order Bacteroidales; family Paludibacteraceae; genus Colicola. The sequence continues at coordinate 5,978 of JAKSNQ010000028.1, forward strand.
CTATGTGGGCGGGATTATCGACCGATTGGATATCGTAATGGATAATGATGGTTGTGAGACATTACGTGTATTAGACTATAAAACAGGCAGATACGATAACAAAAAGTTGAGCGTCAAAGATATGGCGACTCTCTTTGATAATCGCTTGCAAAAAAATACACACGACAGCGATTATCTTCGCCAAACGCTGATTTACTGTCTTGCCTGCCAACACGAGCAACCAGAGGCATCTCAAGCTGTAACTGAAACGCTCAAAAAAGGTCTGCCAGTCAAACCCGCTCTATTATTTGTACGTGAGGTCGCACGGAAAGGTCATCAGGATATGAACTTAAAGATAGCCAAACAACCTATTGTCAACTATTGTCTGCATGACGAAGGTAAACTGAAAACGGCACAGGAAGAGTGGCTGAAAAAACTGGTAGAGGAGATCGTCACAGCAACCGATTTTCCTGCATGCGAAGAGGGTAGCTGCAATACATTTTGTCCTTTCTTCCAACTATGCAACCGTAAGAAATCAGAATGGTGATGATGATATTTCTCCATCGGGAAGCGAGAATGGAGTGGAGATAAGCAGATGAAGATGTACTTTTTGGGCGAAAAGTTTGGTAGAATGAAAAAAAAGCAGTAATTTTGCAGCCCATTCACAAACGTTCTTTACATGAACACTCCATAATGTTCTATTTAGAAACGGCTCACAAACAACAACACAATGAAGAAAATACTTGGTCTCGGTAATGCACTTACCGACATCCTCTTACACGTCTCGGACGAAGATGTACGCAGTTTGGGTGTATCCAAAGGCGGCATGCACCTCATTTCTTTCGATCAAGCTCTGTCCCTGCAGCAACAATTCTCGCTGGTTCGTCGGTCGATGATAGCCGGTGGTAGTGCTGCCAATACGGTAAACGCGATAGCCGCCTTGGGGGGGAAGGCTTCGTTTGTTGGTAAGCTGGGAGAAGACGAGATTGGTCAGTTTTTCCGCCAAGACATGGTGAAAAATGGAGTGGAGAACCCTCGTTTTTTTACCTCAGAGTTGATTTCCGGTTGCTGCACCGTTTTGATCACCCCTGATAGCGAGCGCACAATGTGTACTTATTTGGGCGCCGCAGCCAATATGACTCCTGAAGATATCACTCCTGGTATGTTCACCGGTTATGATATTTTCCATGTGGAGGGATATATCTTGCAAAACCATGAACTGATTGAGAAAGCCATTCGTTTGGCCAAAGAAGCAGGACTGAAAGTGTCGATTGACCTTGCGTCGTACACGGTTATCAATGAGAATAAAGAGTTCCTGACCGAGTTGGTAAAGAACTACGTGGATATCGTTTTTGCCAACGAAGATGAGGCCTTGGCGTACACGGGTTTAGACCCAGAAGGCGCGTTGCGTGTGCTGGCTGACCAGTGTGAAATAGCCATAGTGAAGATTGGCAGCCGTGGATCAATGGTAATGCGTGGCGATGAGAACTATCGTGTGCCGGCAGTTGGCACCAAATGCGTTGATACAACGGGAGCTGGCGACTATTATGCAGGCGGTTTTCTCTATGCTCTTGCCAGCGGACAGAACTTATTGGACTGCGCACGAATTGGTACGATTACAGCGGGACGCGTCTGTGAGGTGGTAGGAGCCAAACTGACGGACGAGACCTGGCAGGAAATCAAGGGCCTGACAGCACTGATGACACTACACTGATTGTAAAATCATATAGTCAGAAGCCAATGCCAGGAAGTGTTTTGCATAATCCTGTTTCGAATAGCCTTTATTGGAATAATCCCAAGACGTTATCAAACCGATGACAGAATTTTTTCGCAAATACAGTGTGATAGTGCTACTCACGATATGGGTAGCACTATTGCTTTGTTTGCGGTTGCTAAAGTCGGATCCTTTTGCTCCACAGGAGGTGCTATATGAGTACCATCCTATGCAGGAGCATGCAGTAAAGATACGCAACAAATTGGAGACAAGACTTGACACATTCGCCATGGCTCCTGCCGAAAAAGCGCTGATAGAATCATTGGTGTTAGGTGATAGACATGGACTACAACGTGACCAGCGCTTGGCGTTTCAAGACGCAGGTGCGATGCACGTGTTGGCTGTCAGCGGATTGCATGTGGGAATAGTGCGCGATATCATTTGCCAAGTATTGCTACTGGGTGGCCTACTCTATGTCCCGTACGAGAAAAGGCGATGGAAAAGAATGATATGGTGGGTGACCGTTGCGGGTGTATGGACCTATGCTTTTTTGACAGGATTTTCGACTTCGGTCATACGTGCAGCAATCATGTTCACGCTACTGCCTATCGACCAGAGAACAAGTGTGTCTGCTTTCCGTTTCAACCGTCTGGCAGCTGCGGCACTACTCATTCTGATATTTCGCCCAACTGACTTGTTTTCAGTTGGTTTCCTGCTCAGCTTTTCGGCTGTTCTGAGCCTGATGGTCTATTGTCCAAGGTGGGAGAAACGTTTTGGCGGAGGGCGATTAAAGAACCTGCTGTACGCCTCGGTTGCCGCACAAATTGGCACCCTGCCATGGACCCTGTATTTCTTTGGACAAACAGCTAATTATTTCTTTTTGACCAATCTGATTGTCATCCCTTTGTCTGGAATGCTGATTGTGTGTTCGTTTCTCTGCATTTCTTTTACATCTGTTCCATTATTGGGCGCCTCCACCGCATGGTTGGCAGAACATGTTGCATGGGTGATGAACGAGAGCGTCCGTTTCATCCAGCAGCTGCCTGGTGCCAGCAGTTGCTTCACCATTACGCCCCTCACATGTTTCCTTCTCATCTCCACCATCTTTTTCATAACAATGGCAGCATATGCAATTGCACGCGATGAACAAGCAAACACAGAATCGTACTCGCAAAACAACTATATCCGAAAGAACGATACCGAAAAAATAACGACAAAAAAAGGAGAAAAGAACTCCGCGAAAATCAGGCAAAAATTGCAATATAATTACTACCTCGCTGCATTTATGGCTACAATATCGGCTCTGGCTATGATGGTAAGTTACTACTTATCGCTATAGGTAGAACTATTACAAACCAATAATGTACAGACTTAACAGACTCAGTCTTAAACTGATTGAGGAGCATGTTGTATGGATATTTTTACAAAAAATATGCAGATTGCTTGCATATGTCAAAAAAATGTAGTACTTTTGCAGTCTCTTTTATTGGGGGTAATTTGATTATTGTTGAATTTTCCCCTTGAAAAAATAGTAACAGAACAAAATTGATATAAAACTATGGGTTTATTTAGCTTGACTCAAGAGATTGCGATTGACCTCGGTACCGCGAATACCATCATTACTTGTGATGACAAAATCGTGGTGGACGAACCATCTGTTGTGGCTATTTCGATGTCGGACAACAAGATGATGGCTGTAGGTCGCAAAGCTCAACAAATGATTGGCCGTGGTGGTCACATGGTACGCACCGTTCGTCCTTTGAAGGATGGCGTCATCGCCGACTTCTATGCCTGTGAGATGATGATTCGCGGCATGATCAAACTGATTCCTCAGCAGCACAAGTTATTCACTCCTCAGTTAAGGATGGTGGTAGGTATTCCATCGAGTTCGACGGAGGTGGAGATTCGTGCGGTTCGCGACTCTTCTGAGCACGCTGGTGGTCGTGATGTGTATATGATCTTCGAACCAATGGCTGCCGCTATCGGTATGGGTATCGACGTAGAAGCTGCTGAAGGCTGCATGGTAGTAGATATCGGTGGCGGTACCACGGAGATTGCTGTCATCTCACTGGGCGGTATCGTTTCTAACAAATCAATCAAGGTGGCAGGTGACGACCTGAATGCCGACATTATCGAGTTCATGGGACGTATGCATAACCTGCGTATCGACGAGCCTACAGCTGAGCGCATTAAGATGCAAGTAGGTTCAGCCCTGCCTGAACTGGACAATCCACCTGAGGACTTCATGGTTATCGGTCCAAACAAAGTGACCGCCCTGCCAATGACCGTCCCTGTCAGCTATCAGGAAATTGCCCATTGCCTCGAGAAATCAATTGCAAAGATCGAGAACGCAGTGCTTCAAGCTTTGGAGCAGACGCCTCCAGAACTTTATGCCGACATTGTCAAAAAGGGTATTTTCTTAGCCGGTGGTGGCGCATTGCTGCACGGCCTGTCAAAGCGTTTGACTGACAAGATTCAGATTCCATTCCATGTGGCAGAAGATCCATTACACTGCGTAGCTCGTGGTACGGGTATTGCCCTAAAGAATGTGGATAAGTTTAACTTCCTGATCCGCTAATGCGTAATCTGCTCCAATTCCTAATCAAGTACAGCAACCTTCTGCTCTTCATCGTGCTGGAGGTTGCTGCACTCGTGCTATTGTTACGCAATAACAACTATCCTCGGAGTGTGTATTCCACGTCTGCAAATATTGTATCTGGTAGTCTTTACACGGTATCAAACAGTGTGCTATCCTATGTCTATTTGGGTAGTGAGAACGAATCGCTATCCGAGGAAAATGCTCTGCTCAAGGAACGCATCATGGCATTGGAAAACCAGTTGGAGTCGTATAGTGAACGCGATAGCAGTGCACTATACATAGATTGTGCGCGTTACCAATATGCACATAAGGGATTGAAGTTCGTGCCTGCAAAGGTGATTAATGTTCAGACCAAGAGTCGTCATAACTACTTCACTTTGAACAAAGGTCTGCGCGATGGCGTAGAGCAAGATATGGGCGTGGTTGGTCCAAGCGGCGCAGTTGGTATCGTGATGGCAGTCAGCGAACGCTTCTCGGTAGTATTGCCGCTGGTCAACGACCGCATGTCGCTGAGTTGCCGATTTAAAAAAGACAATACCATTGGCCCACTGGAGTGGGATGGTGTTGACGTTCGCTATGCCAGTTTAGAGAATATCGCCCGCCACGCAGAAGTACACGTGGGGGACACCATCGTTACCAGTGGTTTGACTTCCGCTTTTCCTGAAGGCGTTATGGTAGGTGTAGTGGAGGAAGCCACGCTGGAGGAAAGCGATGCATATTATCAGATCAAGGTACGTATGGGTACAGATTTTCAGCGCATCGGGTATGTGCAGGTAATTAGTAACGAGGCACTGCGTGAGCAGCGAATGCTGGAAGATTATTAACCATTTCCAGGACCGCACGCCGTGGAAATTTATCACTTCATCTAGTAGAAAAACTTGAATATATAACAATGAATACTAAACATTTACTTTTGATTGCAACCAGTATTATGGCAATTTCATGTAGCCACAAGGCGCAACAGACAACGGGCATTGACCCTACCAACCTTGACACTACTATTGTAGCTCAAAATGACTTTTATCACTACGCTTGTGGCGGATGGATGGTGAAGAACCCTTTGACCGCCGAATATAGTCGTTTCGGCAGTTTTGACGTAGTGCGTGAAGCCAATCGAAAACAGTTGAATGAACTGATAGGAGACATTGCCAAAGGCAGTTATGAACAGGGCACTATCGAGCAGAAGATTGCCGACCTGTACAACATGGCGATGGACACTGTTCGCCGTGATTCCGAAGGCATCGCCCCTATTCAGCCTGCACTGGACGAGTTGTGGGCCATTACCGATCGTGCTGCTTTTGCACGTTATTTGGGAGCTTCGTTGCAATGTGGAATTTGGGGCATGTATGTTGATGCCGACGAGATGAACTCATCGATGAACATCCTCAAGGCTTATCAAGGCGGCTTTGCTTTGGGTGAAAAAGAATATTATATTGACGAGGATGAGGAAACTTTACGTATCCGCAATGCATACGTAAAACACGTAGCGAACATGTTTCGTCTATGTGGTTACGATCAGGCTGAGGAGCGTGCAGCTACTGTACTTCGTTTGGAAACTCGCTTGGCTAAAGCGGCAAAAAACAACGTTGAACTGCGCGATCCACAAGCAAACTACAACAAAATGTCGATTGCCGAGCTGAAAACACTGTGTCCGGAGGTTAATTGGGACGAATACCTGGAGGCTGCAGGCATTCATACTGACAGTCTTTCGGTGGGTCAACCGGAGCATCTGAAAGAGGCAGGTAAGATGCTGAATGAGGAACCACTTACAGACCTGCAGAACTATTTTACATGGCAGATTATCGATGGCGGTTCTCCCTATCTGACCACCGACTTATTCAACGAGAACTTTGATTTTTACGGCAAAATATTGTCTGGAAAAGAGGAGCCTTCCCCATTATGGAAACGTGCAGTGGGTATCGTAGATGGCACATTGGGCGAAGCGGTAGGACAGATGTACGTGAGCAAATATTTCCCCGCGGAGAACAAGGAACGTATGCTTGAGTTGGTTCATAACCTGCAGACCTCGCTGGGGCAACGCATCGATGCACAAGAGTGGATGTCAGCCGAGACTAAGGTACAGGCACACGAGAAGTTGGCATCGTTTGTCGTCAAGATTGGCTATCCGGACAAATGGCGCAGCTATGACGCACTCGAAATCAACAAAGAGGATGCCTATTTTACCAACCTGTTGCGTGCCAGCCGTTTTGAGATTGACTACTCGCTGTCCCATTTGGATAAACCGGTGGATAAAGCACAATGGTACATGACCCCTCAAACAGTCAATGCATACTACAATCCATCCAGCAACGAGATTTGTTTCCCTGCAGGAATCCTACAATATCCCTTCTTTGATATGGATGCCGATGACGCTTTCAACTATGGTGCCATTGGTGTAGTAATTGGACACGAGATGACGCATGGTTTTGATGACCAGGGTGCTCAGTTTGACAAGGAAGGCAATCTGAAGATGTGGTGGACAGAAGAGGATTTTGCCCGATTCCAGGAGCGCACCAAAGTGATGGAAGAGTACTTTAACCAGATAGAAGTAGCTCCCGGTGTTCATGCAAATGGCGCCTTCACATTGGGCGAGAACATCGCTGACCATGGAGGTCTGATGATCAGCTACCAGGCTTTCCAAAATGCCCAAGCGGCCACCACTGCAAAACTGAGTGAAGCCGATGGTTTCACGCCTGCACAACGGTTCTTCCTGGCTTATGCTAACCTTTGGGCACAAAACATCCGCCCAGAGGCAGTGTTGTTACAAACCAAGAGTGACCCACACTCGTTGGGCGAATGGCGCGTCAATGGCGCGTTGCCTCATATTGATGCCTGGTACGAGGCATTCAACGTGGATGAGACGTCACCTATGTACGTGGCACCTGAGAAGCGGGTAAGCATTTGGTAATCAACTCCTATCCAAGAAAAAACTAAACATTATGAGCAAGGGAATAGTTCTATTTAGTATCCTACCCGTTCGCGCCACCGCGAGCGAAAGTGCAGAGCAACTGACTCAGTTGCTATTCGGTGAGACATGCGACATTCTGAAGGTAGACGGCCGTTGGGCCGAGATTAGCAACGACCTGGATGGCCAAAGAGGGTGGGTGGATGCTAAAATGATTACAACCATGACGGATGAAGAGTATACGGCCCATGCAGAACAAATGGCACAATCCACGGCATTCATTCGCATGCCAATGGCTTTCGCCGTATCGAATGCCAACAAAACCACCATTCCGCTTTCGGCCGGCACTCGTTTGTGTAACTATCAGGCCCCCGAAAAGCCCGGTCAGTCGGCAACTTTTGAATTGCTGGGCGTATCGTTCCAAATAGACCCTCTAATGGTGTTGCCCAAACCGATGGCAGCCAATCGTGACTCGGTCATGATGTTGACTCGCTTCTTCCTCAACACGCCATACTTATGGGGCGGAAAGAATGTGCTGGGCATGGATTGCTCGGGTTTGACCCAATTGGTTTTTGGCATGATAGGCATCTCGCTGTTGCGTAATGCCAGCGAACAGGCCACTCAAGGAGAGCTCGTGCTCGGCGCAGAACCCGGTCTTTTGAATAAAGGATTCACAGCCGAAGAGATGAAGGACGCTGTCAAGCCATGCGATTTGGCCTTCTTCGACCACAACGATGGAAAAATCAGTCATGTGGGCATCCTGTTGGGAAACGGCACCATAATACACTGTTCCGGACGTGTAAAGGTGGAAAAGATTAGCGAAGAAGGTATTCTGTCGAGCGAAAACAATCTGCTGTATCAAGTAGGCGAAGTCACACACCACCTGCATTCTATCCGTCGATACTGCTAAAAATAAGGCAGGAACCACACAGCTCTGTCAGAGCAGATGACATGTGGGCCAAACAAAAAACAGGTGGCCCGAACCGGACCACCTGTTATATACAAAACTGTAATACTGAGTTTTGAGGATTCAATATTATTGTTTTACGCGCTCGCAATAGCTACCATCGCGGGTATCCACGCGGATAAGCTCACCCTCGTTTATGAAGAGAGGCACGCGAATCTCAGCACCCGTCTCAAGAGTAGCAGGCTTCAAAGTGTTGGTTGCGGTATCACCCTTCAAACCAGGCTCGGTGTACTGAACGAGCAAGTCCACCTTGGTAGGCAACTCTGCCAACAAAACGGTATCGGTAGATGCGTCAGATACTACATCAACAACGAATCCTTCTTTGAGGTAGTCAACACCGTTGATAAGATCGTGAGCGATAGGAATTTGGTCATAGGTCTCCTGGTTCATGAAGATGTAATCCTCACCCTCCTGATAGAGGTACTGATATGGACGGCGTTCGATGCGAACATCCTCCAACTTCTCACCAATGTTGAAACGAGACTCCAATACGCGACCGTCAACTACGTCCTTGTACTTAACACGCATGAAGGTATTACCCTTACCAGGTTTAACGTGAAGGAACTCGATTACGAAATACAGGCGGCCATCAATACGGAGGCAAACGCCATTTTTAATGTCTTGAGCGTTAATCATAAAAAATAATGTATATTAAGTGATTAATTTGCAATAGAAACACGCATTTTGCGACTGCAAAATTACTACTTTTTTTTGACATATGCAAACAGAACATGCATTTTTGGCAAAAAATAGCAACATTTATACAATAAACACGGAAATAAATACACAAAACATATGGATTTTAGTTTAGATTTTACTCGTTTATTCAGCGCATTTATCGTCTTGTTTGCCATTGTTGATCCATTAGGCAGTATTCCTATCGTGATGGGAATTGAGAGCAAAGGAACCAAAATATCGCCTTTGCGAATCACAATCATTTCCTATTTCTTGATGCTGGCGTTCTTCTTTGCTGGCGACCAATTATTGGCTTTGTTTGGTGTGAATCCGGAGTCGTTTTCGGTAGCAGGAGCCATCATTTTGTTCATCATGGCGTTGGAGATGCTGCTGGATGTAGAGATTTTTAAGAACAATGGTCCCGAGGGAACGGGCTCGATTGTGCCATTGGCATTTCCGCTATTTGCCGGTCCTGCCGTTTTCACGGCTTTGCTCACCATTCGTGTACAATATAGCATCTTAGAGATTATCCTGGCTATTACGTTGAACATGATTTGCGTCTTCTTTGTGCTGTATTCTACCCGCACAATCAAACGTCTGCTCAAGGAGGCAGGTATCTATATTCTACGCAAGTTCTTCGGATTGATTCTGATGGCTATCGCTATCAAGATTTTCAGCGATAACCTGAGTGCTATCTTCGCTTTCTGATAAAAAGCACTTGCTTTTTGATTCAGTTATCGGTTATCACGTATTAGAGATGATATCAATCAACAAAAACGAACATAACAATAAAATTATCATACTTTTATGAAAGCAAAATATGTATTTTTGGGCCTGATGGCCATGGCTATCGTTGCGTGCCAGAAAGCGCAGTTCAAGGTGGAAGGTGTGCTAAAAGGTGCCGAGAATCAGACCATCTATCTGGAACAGGCCGGTATGCTTGGCAAAACAATCATCGACTCGACCAACGTTTCGGGTTCGGGCAAGTTCAAATTAAGTGCAGCACGCCCTGCTTATCCGGAGTTGTACACCCTGCGCGTAGCAGGCAAGACGATTGTCGTGGCTGTCGATTCATTGGAAACGATTGGTATAGAAGGCAGTCTGGAAGATGTACTGAATATCCGATTTGACGAGTCACCCAAATCGGCTCAAATAGCCGCTTTGCGTCAGAGCCTACGCACAAACAACATAGCAGATCACAAACAGAAAGCCATCGACATGATCATGGCAGACCCCAAATCTGTGGTGGCTTACTACGCGTTGTTTCAACAGAAAGATGGCGAACCCGTATTCAAGTTATGGGAAAAAGGGGATCGCGTGTTCTATCAGGCTGTAGCGACCTCGTGGGCCACGTGGATGCCAGAGAACGAACGTGCGAAAGTGTTGTATCAGCAGGTGCTGGACCAGATGAATGCCGAACGTCATGCACAATCCTCGGAACTGGTACGCGCCTATATCGAGGAGCAGGAAGCGTCTGCTTTTCTGGACATCGAGATGTGCGACGAGAATGGCGAGAAACAGAACCTGTCTTCCCTTAAAGGAAAGGTTGTCCTCCTGGACTTCTGCTCTATGCAAATGGACGAATACGACAGTTATTGCACGTCACTGTACAGTCGCTATGAAGCCTACCATCAAGCAGGTTTGGAGATTTATCAGGTCTACCCCGACCTGAGCGTCATTGCATGGAAAGAGAGGGTGAAGCAGTTGCCATGGATTACTGTTCGTGCAGAGGGAGGTTTGACCGATCAGGTCTTTACCACCTATAATGTGCAGTCATTGCCAACATGTTTCCTCATCGATCGCAGAGGAGAGGTCGTAGGACGATACGTAGGCTTCTACCAGATCAATGAAAAGATAGAAGAATTACTCAAAAACTAAAATTTGAAGAAACATTTCTGACAAAATAAGGGCACAACATTATCGCCCAACAATATCACTCATCACATGCGAGCACGCGCGCTATGCGCGTAATTAAATAATTAGGTCTTATGAAAGCATTATCCGAAATGAAAATAGCGATGGCCAGCGACCATGCCGGTTACCGATTGAAGCAGGTCGTTCGCGAACAGTTAGAAAAAGAAGGTGCAGAGATTATTGACTATGGTTGTGACGGCACCGATAGTTGTGATTATCCTGATTTCGCTCACCCATGTGCTTCTGCCGTAGAGAAGGGTGAGGCCGATATGGGCGTTGTGATTTGCTCTACCGGCAATGGCATCACCATGACGGCCAACAAGCATCAGGGAATACGTGCTGCCCTATGTTGGGAGGTCGATTTAGCACGCTTGGCACGCCAACACAACAATGCCAACATCCTGGGTTTACCAGCCAATTTCATCTCACCAGAACTGGCAAGCCAAATCGTTGGCACGTTCTTCTCGACTGATTTCGAAGGCGGTCGTCACGAGCGTCGTGTCAACAAGATTGCATTGAAATAAGTTGCGAGCGAAGAAATAATGCGCAACTATCTGAGATATTTGACATGGGGCCGACTACGTAATAGTATACGCTGTCGGCTCAGTTATTTATGGGCATGTCTCAGCGTTTATTTCCGAGCATCGACAGGGCGTATCAACTGTCAGCATATGCCCACCTTCGTGGCCATCGAACCTGTCAACTATTGCATGCTGCATTGTCCCGAATGCCCGGTAGGGATGCGTGGTGCGGCCGGCGGAACGCGACGTCTGATCCAACCCGAGTTATGCCGACAGATTATCGACCAGGTTGCCGGATATGCACATACGGTCATTTTCCATTTTCAGGGCGAGCCTCTGCTTCACCCTCAATTGCCGGAAATGATTGCTTATGCCCACTCGCGCAAGCTATATACGATGTTGTCCACCAATGCCCAAACACTTACGCCCGAGTTCGCGCAACGCCCGTCGGAAGCAGGACTGGCCCGGATGATTATTTCGATAGATGGCCTGACACAGGAAGCCTATGAGACCTACCGTGTAGGGGGAAAGTTGGAGAAAGCATTGGCTGGGATGCAGGCGATGGCGGAACAAAAGAATCACCCTCTTATCGTGCTGCAGTGCCTTTACTTAAAGAGCAATGAACACCAATGGCGCGAGTTACAGAAGCGCTATCGAGAACTGGGAGCCGACAAGTTGGAGATGAAGACTGCCCAATTCTATGACTTCATTGATGGCAACGAGCAAATGCCAAGCGACTTGCGCTATTCACGTTATGTACCCGACGCCAATGGGCATTATCGTATGAAAAAGAAACTCCACAACCGATGCTATCGACTGTGGAGTGGTTGCGTCATCACGACTGAGGCTGAGATGCTGCCTTGTTGTTACGACAAGGACCATTCTTTTTCTTATGGGAACCTCGCTTCTGTCCCTTTCCGGGAGCTTTGGATGAGTGAGAAGGCTTGTGCTTTCCGGAAACGGATTTTCCATGACCGCCTTTCCGTCGAAATGTGCGGTAATTGTCCGGAATGACAGGGGCTTCACCCAATTCTGCCGGCAAGGCCAGTTTGTCGATATCTTTATCCAGAAAATTTTCAATCTTTCCGAAATAGTGGAGGTCGTTCTCGCTTACCAGCGTGATGGCCTCTCCTTTGTTTTCGGCCCGAGCTGTTCGGCCGATGCGATGCACATAGTCTTCCGCATCGCGTGGTACGTCGAAGTTGATCACCATCGGTATATCATCCACATCGATGCCACGCGCTACGATATCGGTTGCCACCAGCACATCCACTTTCCCGTTGCGAAAATCAAGCATCACCTCCTCTCGCTCTTTCTGCTCCAAATCGGAATGCATCTGTCGTACAGATAACTTCCTCTCGTCTTGCCAACGCAGTGTGCGCAGTTCTCGATAGAGGTCCTTGACTGTCTGCTTTTTCCCGGCAAACAGGACCACCTTGCTCATCTTTTTCTCTAACAGTATATGCTTTGTTAAGGCCGCTTTTTGTCCCTCGTAACAGAAACAAGCCTGCTGATGAATGGTCTCGGGTGGGCGCGAAATGGCGATATTGACCTCTACCGGATCGCGCATGAAGGTCTTGGCCAGCCGCCTCAGTTCTTGCGGCATCGTTGCCGAAAAGAGTATCGTCTGGCGCTCTTTGGGCAAACGATTGACGATGGTCATGATGTCGTCAAAGAAACCCATGTCCAGCATTCGGTCAGCCTCGTCGAGAATGAAATATTTTACTCCGGAGAAATCGATATCGTAGATATTGATATGCGATAGGAGTCGTCCCGGGGTGGCAATCACCACGTCTGCTCCGCGCGTCAGCCCGTTCTGCTGGGTAGCCCATGCGCCCCCATCGTTGCCGCCATATACTGCCACGCTGGAGAACGGCGCATAGAAACTGAAGCCCTCCATCTGCTGGTCGATTTGCTGCGCCAACTCGCGCGTGGGGGCCATGATAATCGCATTCACCTTGTTTTCCGCATGACCATCGCGCATGAGGTTATTGAGCAGCGGCAGGATATACGCAGCCGTCTTACCGGTGCCCGTCTGGGCACACGAGATCACATCGTGGCCCTCGATAATAACTGGGATGGTCGCCTCCTGAACGGGGGTGCACTCGTCAAAATGCATGTCCCACAACGCATCCAAAATCTCGTCTTCTAAGTCTAATTCGTCAAAAAACATCAGTTTTTCTGTTTAGGGGTGTTCTAATTATTGCTCTCTGAACCCATAAGCAGTAGCCATAATCGAATTACTTTTCCCACCCATCAAAGATGTGAAAATCGTACTCGTTGTTCTCGTCGGCATCGTGTAGCGGCGTCCATATTTGCGCCAAGAAGGGGTTCGTCTTCGCCACCTGATCCCAATGCCACGGACGCTTCTCCGCCTGACTGGCATATGGCCACGGCAGTTCTGAAGGAGCCCAATGGCCACCTAATAAAATGAGACGGGGACTGGCCATAAAGCGCTCGCCATCGGCCGATTGCCACTCGAGCTGCGTATCCCAGTCACCCTGTTGCATGCTGGTGGACAAACATTTGCCGCCACGAAAAGCGGCCGCCTGTTGCATATCCTCCAGCGTGAACTCGCTCATAGGCTTACGTTCGTCATAACCATGGTTGAGCAGGGTCACCTCTCGGCTGGGTTCGCTCAGGTCCATCGTGCCCCAATCGGGAATGGCCTTGTATTTTTTCATACTGCCATAGTAGGCGTGTATGCGCTGCTGGCGTTTGTGGCGAATCCACCATTGCGTGCCGTGCTCCGAGCTGTAGGCCATCTGCCGCATCGCCAATTTGACGATATGTGGCACCAGCTTGGCGGCCTTCGTCATACGTGCCAACTTGATGGCCCAAGGCAGCGACGGAGAGTGAGCCATTTTCTTGAAATAGTCCTCTACGGGAATATTTGCACGGAAATGGAGATAGTTCTCCAATACGTCGCCATCGGCATACCACATGCCGTGGAAATTGCGGGTGGTAAACCATTTTGTGTTGAAAATCTTTTCCGGTGCAGGGCAACCTATAGCATCCAGCAGCAAACACTCAAACTTATAATTGGAAATGCGGTAAGAGTCGCCCGAGCCGATGTTGTAATATCGATTCCAGAACTCATCCGGCACATCTGCGCGGCAAACGCGCTCGAGCAATCGGCCGGAATCCTCTATGGTTGTCCATTCCAAAACGCCGCGAATGGGCACGTGAAACATGATAGGGTCGTAGTTCTTGAGAATAGCCGGATACAAAATGCCCGACTGACGCAAAGACACCCATTGGCGGATGCCCGAATCGGTAATGATGCGTTCGGCCATCACCTTCGTCAATCCATAATGGTCATACGCAGAGACACAAATAGGGTCTCCGGTGCGGCCCCAATGAAGTGGTTCTCGCCTGTCACCCATCTGCGACACACTGCCAATGTACACGACCTTAGGTTGATGTTCACCTTGGGCCAATACGGCCTTTACCAGTTTCTCTGCTGCTCCTATATTCGTCTTGCGAGTGGCTTCCGGACGATAGTCGGCCGAGGGCGAAACCATGCCGCCTACGTGCAGCACGATATCCGAACCGATGACACCGCGGAGGATGTCGTCGTAGTTGTTCAGGTCGCCCCATACGACTTCTATGTCTGCCATCAAGGGCGTCAGTTTACGAACATTGGTCTCACTCTTGCGAGCCAAAACACGGATGTTGTAGTTTTGTTTGTGAGCCAACAATTCTTGCAGTCCGGCCCAGCCCATGGTACCGGTAGCTCCGGTCAAAAAAACTGTCGTTTTATTCATTTTTTATATTTTTGCAGCCCTTTGGCTTAATTGTCAAATAGTATTTTGTATGACTGCTAGATTATCTAGAACCTCCAGAATAGCGCAGCGGTCTAGTCAACAGTCAATACTCAATAGTCAATCGTCAACAGTCAATACTCAATACTCAATAGTCAATTGTCAAATAGTCAAATAGTCAATAGTCAAATTGTCAAATTACCTCCCCTTTGGGTGTTAATTTTTCTTCAGCTTCGCTTTGATAAAATCCGTGGTGTTTTCTATCAATTCCAATTCCCAAAGTTGTTGCTGCTGCGATTGTACCAGGGCCGCTTTCTGCTCAGACACAATCAGCAGCCAATCGCCTACCTCCACTTTTGTCGGGCCTTTGGGCACCAGATATTTATCTCCGCGTCGCAACAACATAACCAGCGAGTTGACCGGCAGGGACAGGTCCTGCAACCTATGCTCAGCCATGAGCATACTGTCTGTGACCTCCATTTCGATGGTTTGCTGTCGGATCTCATCGGGCAGACCTATGTCGAAATGCGTTGGGTCTTTATGTGGCGCAATAGGCAAAACCAGGTCCAGTTTATGCGCGACCATCCCCAAAGAAGAGCCTTGCAGGATAAGGGAGATGAACGTGCAGACAAAAGCCATGTTAAACAGCGTGTCGGAGTGCGGGACATGATTGGCCATGCACAAGATGGCAAAAATGATGGGTACCGCACCTTTCAGGCCTACCCACGAAAGGAACAGCTTATCTTTCGTTCCGCAGAATCGGAAAGGAGCCAGCGAAATGAAGATGCTCAGTGGACGCGAAATGAAGACCATGACGCCACTGGTGAGCAGGGCCGGGAGCCATACGTCCTTGAGGCTGTGCGGACTGACCAGCAGGCCTAAGACAAGAAACATCGTCAACTGGCAAAGCCAACTCAGTCCATCAAAGAAATCGCTGGTGGCACGCTTGTGCGGAAACTTACTGTTACCGATTACTAGACCGCCTACATAGACGGCCAAATAGCTGTTGCCCCCCAGAAAACCGGTTATCGCAAAGATAAAAATGCAAGCGGTCAGGATGAGAATGGGATAGAGGCTGTCGTTGTCGAGTCGTACCTTTTTCATCATCCAATTGATGCCCTTACCGAAACCAAAACCCACGGCAATACCGACGATTATCTGCCAACCAATGGAAATTAGCAGCATCCACCATGATACCTCGCTCGTGCCCGTCACGATGCCAATCAGGGTGGTGGTCAGGATATAGGCCATCGGGTCGTTGGCACCGGACTCCAATTCCAGCATAGGGCGCAGGTTGTGCTTGAGCACGATCCCCTTGGTGCGCAAGATGGAGAAAACCGAAGCGGCGTCGGTGGAGGACATGGTGGCGGCCATCAGAAAAGCCATCAGCAGCGACACTTCGCTCGGAGCCTGCAGCCAATGCAGGAGAAAATAGATCACGACCCCGCTGATGCCACAGGTCAAAACAACCCCCAAAGTGGCCAGCACCACACCCTCTCGGATGACGGGCCGGATGTCGCGAAACCTCGTGTCGAGTCCCCCGGCAAACAGGATTACGCACAGCGCAACGGTGCCTATCGCCTGCGCGGCATAGATATTGTCAAAGCGCAGACCCAGACCGTCTTCACCAAACAGCATGCCTACTGCCAGAAACATCAGCAAGGCCGGCACACCGAATCGCGAACTCAGTCTGTCGGTAAAAATGCTGGCAAAAAACAGCAACGAAACGACCAAAAGAAAAAACTCTACATTCATAAGACCGGCCTGCTATGCCACGGGCTGTTTCACTTGTGCAACACCTCTTTGATGGCCTGAACGAGCGTCTCTTTGGGCAAACAACCCTTCGCCATCTGCGGGCGCTCGCCTACGGGTACAAACAATATGGTGGGAATAGAGGTAATCTGAAAATAGTAGGCCAACTCGCGCTCTTTTTCGGTATCGACCTTATAAAAAATAACCTGGTCGCAATAGGTATTGGCCAGCTCTTCCATCACGGGCGCCAGACGTTTGCAGGGACCGCACCAAGTGGTGTAGAAATCAATAATGCATGGCACATCTCCCCGATAATGCCACACGGAGTCGGTCGTGTAGTCAAAGACCAGCTGCTTGAACTCGGACGTTGTCAGATAACGAACATCTTCGGCCTTTATCACACTCAAAGGCAGCATTACCAGGGCCAAAAATAGCAAATATTTCTTCATAATCACACTTTTTTTGCAAATTATGGCGCAAAATTACGAAAAATTTAGTAATTTTGCAAGTCTTTTCAGTATTTTACTGAATTATGGCTCGAAAAAGCCGTATATTTTCCCAAAAAAAGAACCCAAATATGATTATCACTTCTGATTTAGACCTCGCTTTGCGCGAACAGACCGCTCTGATTGACAAACAACAGGTGTTTGTTCTGGTGGACACCCACACGGCCCAATATTGCCTGCCCATCCTGCAGGAGACATTGTCCGTACCCTCCGCCCATGTCCTCACGTTGCCTGCCGGCGAAGAGCACAAGACCCTGCGCGCCATCGAGGCCATATGGACGTTCCTTCAGGAACAGGGCGCCACGCGAAAATCGATGCTCATCAACCTGGGGGGAGGAGTCATCACCGACCTTGGGGGATTTGCTGCATCCACCTACATGCGCGGAATAGCGTTTGTTAACGTGCCCACAACCCTCTTGGGCATGGTCGATGCCGCCGCCGGGGGAAAAACGGGATTTGACTACCATGGCATCAAAAATCAGATTGGCGTCTTTCGTCAAGCAAAAGAGACCATTGTACATCCCGAGTTCCTCCGCACCTTACCTGCACAACAGATACTGTCCGGCTTCGCCGAGATGGTCAAGCACGCACTCATCTCCTCGCCGCTGGAAATGGCTGCTATTCAGGCGTTTGACCTGCATGGCTACCTGAGCGACCCTTCCGGCGACAACCAGCAAACGCTCGCCGAGAACATCAGTCGCAGCATCGACATCAAGACCTATATCGTGGAGTCTGACCCCGAAGAAACAGGCATGCGGCAGACGCTGAATTTCGGCCACACCATTGGACATGCTCTCGAGGCGCTCTTCCTCCAAAAAGGGCAGCCGATACTGCACGGATATGCCGTCCTGTACGGACTCGTGGCGGAACTGTATCTGAGCGTCAACAAACAGGGATTGCAACCGCAGGTGCTACAGCCGATTGTGGCCCTGATGAAGGAGTTCTACGGCAAACCGGTGTGCCCTTGCCAAGACTACGACGCGCTGATCGAACTGATGCAGCACGACAAGAAAAATCCGACGACCGACGCCATCACGTTCACCCTCTTGCACAACATCGGAAACTACCGACTCGGATGCGTTTGCACACCCGACGAGATACGCGAGGCGCTTGACTATCTGTTCAACTGCTAAAGGGGGCTGATTTGCATGGTCGACACGCAATCACCGGCAAAAAAACACTTTTTTTATGTTATAAAACATGTTTGGGGCGTTTTTGGGCGGCCAAATTTGCAAGTTAAAAAATAAATGATTAACTTTGCACTCGCAAAGCGTGCGGCCGTTGTCGCACGTTTTTATTGTATAAAATTGAACAAAACACATAACTACACATGAAAAAGACTTCTACTTTATTTTTATTGCTACTCCTGACCGTGATGGGTGCACAGGCAGCAACCAAAACGATTTATTGCAAATGCGCACAGGCCTGGTGGAAAGAGGCCGGCGCAGCAGTGGCTGTGCACTATTGGGGCAGCGCAACTTCCGGTACCAGCTGGCCCGGAGAACGTATGACGCCCGTTCCCGGTGAGACAGACCTCTGGACGGCCGACGTGCCCGATGACCTCACCGGCATCATGTTCGTTCGCGTCAATGGCGCTGGCGCTGTTTCCGATTGGGGAGCAAAAACGGCAGACCTCACCTTGCCTGCCGACGAAAAAAATATGTACACCATCACCTCGGAATCCCCCGTTTGGGGCGACCCGGGAGCCGCCGGTGCATGGGGAATCTACACCCCGCCAACCGTTCGCCATTTCTACGTGGCAGGTAACGGCACAGCGGGCAACGCATGGTGCGACGGCAAGAGCTGGGACGTAGCAGGAAGCGAGATCGTGGACGGAAGTGTGACCTTCAGCAACGTGCCCGCAGGCGACTACCAGTTCAAGCTGACCGCCGGCGCATGGGAGACCAACTGGGGATTTGACGCACTCAGCCGTGATTGCCCAACATGGCTCGTTTGCAGCAGCGATGCCAACAACAATATCTGCTTCACCAACCCGAGCACACAGGATATCACCATCACCTTCGATGGCACCTCCATCTGCCTCGTGGCCAATCTGCCCGTTCACTACTACGTGGCTGGTAACGGCACAGCGGGCAACGCATGGTGCGACGGCAAGAGCGGGGACGTAGCAGGAAGCGAGATCGTGGACGGAAGCGTGACCTTCTACGACGCACCGGCAGGCGAGGATGAGGTACGCGT
>JAKSNQ010000029.1 GCA_024399615.1 Paludibacteraceae bacterium
GCTTCAAGGTCGCTTCAAGGTTGCTTCAAGCATACCATTACGAAATTTGTAAGGGGGTGTGTCGTAGTTAACGGCACACCCCCTTTGATTAATACAAGTCTTTTACCAAGTCACACAGATAAACCTCTATATTCGTATATCCGGGAACAAGCGTCTGGCGAAGACCATCTGCATACGATTTCGGATCCATCTGATGTGCCGTTTCCCATGCGTCAGGTATACCATCATAGTCGCTGTCCTGAGCCTTCTCGCCGGACTTCAACTCCGGCCAACCACCTACATCGTTGGGCGAATCGATAAGTCCGTTTCCGCTGCCGTTAGAACCCTTATGCGTATAGTTGCCATCGCGAACCTCTTTTACAATACGTGTATCGATGGCATCACGGCTCAACGAACAACCGGCCTTGCTCAGCACCGTCTCCAGAGCCTCGTCTGCCGACTGCATGGCTATATCGTGGTTCATCGTCCAGCGTGCAGCCGCCACACAGCGTTCTTTCTTGTCCGACTCATCGGGATGCATGCCCTTCAGGTTATCCGCCGTCACATCCGCATTGCCGTACAACACGTTGCCGGTCAGATAGAACTGCGCCGGAGTCACGCCCGAAGGATTATTGCTGTTGCAGTTGCTGCACCGAGTGGTCGGATTGACCAGTCGTCCACGGACACCATCGCGAGTGGCGGGACCGGGCTTGTAATAATTATTTTGGAAATTGATCTGGTGTGCGGTTCCATTGCCTTCACCACCATAGGCGGAGTTGCCGCCCCAGTTATAGACCACATTATTTACAAAATCCAGCGGGCCGTAATTGGATGAACGAAGCACGTAGTCATGGTCAAAACGTGGATTACGCGAACTGTGGTGTGCCAACAGATTGTGATGGAACGTGGCGTTCGTGCCGCCCCATATACCGCCATAGCCATGGGCACCCTTGGAGTGAGTGCTATTCGTGAGCGACTCCGTGATGAAGCAGTATTGCAGCGTAAAATTGGTATTCTCGTAACAGCTGACACACTCGTCGGTAGACCATGACATTGAGCAGTGGTCGATAATCACATTGTGTGAATTGTTTACCGACAGGGCATCATACTCCTTTTTAGATGCGTCACCCATGCGCACGCGCAGGAAACGAATGATGACATTATCTGCCTTGACAACCAGCGGATAATCAGCGATACAAATACCATCCCCCGGAGCTGACTGGCCCATGATGGTGATATTACCTTTCGATATCTCGAGGGGCGACTTCAGATGAATGGTACCAGCCACCTTAAAGAGGACCATACGCGCGCCCGGTTGCATTACCGCATAGCGCAATGTGCCCTGCTCTGGCTGACGTGTCTCAGGATCAATAATGTCCTCCAGCGTGCTCACCGTGTAGAGAACAGGCGCGGCACCACATCCCGTTGTCTCGGCACCGCCACCCTGTTTCCATTGAGTGCAGGCTGCCAGCAGTTGTTTATCGGTCGTTGGGTCCTGATTATTTGGCTTGTCACAACCCACTAAACATAGCAGCAGGCTTGCACCTGCTGCCAATAGATTTCGTTTTTTCATTACAGAAACATACGTCCAATGGACTAATTATGAATAACAGTCGCACCATAGGCGCAACTGCCACTCGTTAGATTATTTGTATCCGTAGTTATTCCAAAGCGTACCATTCGAAGCGGTGAGGTTGTAGCTGAAGATAGGCCAGTACTGACGGCTCTCCAGTTTTGCTTCTTCGCTATAGATTGGCATTACGTTGTTGGTCAGCAGGTAACCCTTTGAGTCTGAGTCAAACAAAGCCTTGCGTGCGGTTGGGCAGTTGGCTGGTTTGTTATCAGATTTCTCACCTACGTGCAGACCCCAAGCCTTATCCATATCGATCACCCAAGCCATGCATCCACCGCCCAGGTCAACCTGCTTGAAGTCATAGTACAGCGAGTCACCAATGTTCATCTGATGACGTGATGCCTCACGTGCCAAAAGCTCCATGTCTGCTGCAGTCTTCACCAATTTCTCACGAAGAACACCCCAGCGCATCAGGTCCCATTTACGAACCAACTCACCGCAAAACTCAAAGGCGCGCTCATTCATAATCGCCTCCATGTCCAAGACGGTTGCATCGGCCAAACCGGCACGACGACGAACCTCGTTCAACTGTTGGATACCTGCCAGGTTTGTCTCATTGACTGGCTTGTCACCACCGATACCACCGATCTCAGCCTCAGCAAACATGAGAAGCACGTCTGCATAACGAAGCACAGGGAAATCGACACCATCATCCTGACCATAGGTCACTGTACGGCCCTCAAGCCACTCCCAACGATATTTTGACAGGTAAAAAGTATTCATCTGGTTTGGCTTCTGGTAAAGACGTGCGGCATCAGCAGAAACGCCTGGGAAAAGTGAAGCAACCAAGTCCTTATCAGTCTTGCTGATACCTTCACCCTTATCATAGGTCCACTGATAGGGAGCGACAGTCACGTCACGACGCTTGTCGGCCTTATCAAATGAGTAGTAGAAAGTAGGCATAACGCATACGTTGCTGTTAGAAGATGCGCCATTGTAACCTTTCAGATGACCTGCCATGGGGCCAAGAGCTGTTGCAGAGGTGCTACCCATGTCAGAGGAAATCTTTGGTGAGTTGTAACGCAGCACCTGACCACGTGCACCATCCTTGAATGGCATTACCCAAATCTGCTCCATGTCACTATAGGTCAACTTGTCTGCACATACGTCGCGGAACACTTTCTCATAGTCGGCCTGCAGTTTGAAGTTCTCCTTATTGATAATCTCGGCACATGCTTCCAATGCCTCCTTGTAAACCTCAGCACGAACACCGGCATCCTTGATATTGAATGTGACAGCGTAGTTCTCAAGATCGTTGATATCGAAACCATCCGTACCCGGACGAACGGCCTTGCCCGCATACATCAGGTCAGCACGAGCCAAAAGTGCCAATGCGGCAGCCTTGCTCGGACGGCTCACGTTGTTCTTGGCGGCACCAGGGCACTCTGATGACCATGGAAGATAATCTGCAGCCTTTTTCAAATCCACACGCAGGTGATCAAAAACCTCGTTACGGTCGGCCTTCTTGGCATTCACACCATTCATATCGGCTGCGATTGACACGAAGCGAGCAGGAACGTCCCCCCAATACTTAACCATTTCCAGATAAGCCCATGAGCGAAGGAAATAGACCTCACCCAGATAGTATTTCATCTGTGCATTGTTAAGGTCAGCGTATTGTTCGATACCTTCGATTGCGTTGTTGCAACGCTCGATTGCGGTGTTCAGATAGCCCCAGATATCTTTTCCGGACGCAGCAGCGATACGGTCATTACTGATGCCGCAATCGTAGAGAGTCAGCTCTTTCTCTGAGGTCTTACCGGTAGACAGAGTACCATACTCAATATCCGTATTCAAACCTACGTGGTTGCACGCGATACGGTTACGATATGAGTTGTTCTCACCCATCAACTCGTACACGGCTGCGATTGCCTGCTCGGTGTACTCTGGGTTAGAAAATACATTGGATGCATCCATTGCCGAAGGCGAGTTGGTGTCAAAAAAGCCCTTACAACCCGTCATGGCCAGAACGAATGCGCCACATACTATATATTTTATTGCTTTCATTGTTATAAACGTTTATGGTGTATAGTTTATGGTGTTTGGTTAGAATGACAGATTCAAACCGAAGTTAAACGCACGGCTCTTTGGGAATGCAGAGAAATCTACACCGGTAGCCAATGGATTGATCTTTGAGCGAGTGTCCACCTCTGGGTCGCTGCCGGAATAGTTGGTGAGGCAGAAGAGGTTAGAGGCGGTGAAGAAGATACGGCACTTGCTCATGTGTGCTTTCTTGATCCATTTGTCTGCGAGGCTATAGCCAATAGTGAGTGCAGACAGACGCAGGAAGCTGGCATCCTCCACAAAATTGTCAGTGAGAACCAGATTCTCTGATGCAGGGTTAGCAACTACTGCATTGGCGTTGGCTGCGCTTACCTTTGCGGCCATTTCCTGATAGCTATCGCCATCCAAGGTACGGCCGGTGTACTGATGTCCATGCAGGAACTGACCATTCTGGTCGAAAAGGGTATAGCGCTGTGCATAGCCGTAAGCGGCGGTCAGGTTACGCATTCGAGTCGAACCTACGATGCTTGAGTAATCCAAACCGGACATATTCAGTACCTGGTTGCCATAGCTATAGTTAAACTGAGCGCTCATATCCATCTTACCCCAGTTCTCACCACCGATATTGAAGTTCAGGCCAAAACCGCCATTGAACTTAGGCATGGTGCAGCCAATCTTGGTGATATCTTCGCTGTTGAGCTGGCCGTCGTTGTTGGTATCCACCAACTTGGTCATACCCGGATATGCATTACCCATAGGAGTTGAAATCACTTCACCGGCTGCGGTCTTCCAGTTTCCGGTCACCTTCTCAAACGATGCAAAATCTTCTACGGTGTACCATCCGTCGGTCTTGTAGCCATACAGGTTACCGATTGACTCACCTACGTGAAGGTTGAACTCATAACCTTGTGCGTAGTACGAACTCATACATTGTGCGCTGACTGCATACTCGTCCATACCACCCAGGTCAACCACGGTGTTCTTATTGAGCGAGATATTGGCATTGGCGCTGAGTTGATAACTCAGGCTCTTTGACTTCTTGTCCAGAATGATGCCGTTCAGCGAGAACTCGATACCCTTGTTGTCGGTCGAACCGATATTGCGATACTGGTAGTTGTAGCCACCTGCTGCCAACTTGTAAAGCAGAATCAGGTCAGATGTCGTCTTCCAGTAGAGATCAATCGTTCCGGAGAGACGCTCGTTGAAGAAACCAAAATCGAGACCCAGGTTACGGTCGAAGGTAGTCTCCCATTTCAGGTTTGGATTGGCTGCGATGAGGCTCGAACCACCATCCTTCAAAGTGGTTGGGAAACCTTGCATATAGCTGGAAGAGTTGCTCAAATAGTCGAAATGGAGATAACCGAGGTCCACATTGTTGTTACCTGCGGTACCTACCGAGAGACGAAGTTTGAAGTTTGACATCACCTCTTGTGCCGGTGCCATCCACTCCTCGTCAATGATACGCCATGATGCGGCCAATGATGGGAAGAAGCCCCACTGATGTCCCTTGGCAAACTTAGTCGAAGCGTCCGCACGCATCGTTCCTACTACATAATATTTTCCGTTGTAGTCGTAATCCACGCGTCCGAAGAATGAGAGCATGTTGTCAGAAGGTGCGATGTAGTTGATATGATCAGTCTTCATCACCTTATCCTTGTTGGCAAAAGCGGTATTCCATGTGTACTGAGCAGGATCCAGACCATAGCCTCTATAGGTGTCTGTCTCTGTCTTGTTCATGATGGTCTCCTCACCCAGCAATACTCCCAGATGGTGTACGTCGTTGAACTTGAAGTCCATATTGAACGTATTGGTGTTCTTCAGACGTGAAGACTTGGCATCCGTATAAATCAAGTTGCCATACTCGCCACCCGTGTTGGCGTTACCGTCACCACTGCGGCTATAGTATGAGGTCACACCATAGTAGCGGTCCTGCTTCACGTGGCGACCTTCGTAGCCCACCTCTGAACGAACCTTATAATGTTTGAGGAACTTGTACTCCACGTAGCCACCTACGTTGTACTTGTTGTCCACCTTCTCTTTGTAGTTATCGTTGATGGCGGTGATTGGGTCATAGATATTACCAAAGCTCTCATCGTCATCGTCGCCTTCGTTGCTGAGTTTGAGTGGCAGTGGGGTGTAGCTGACTGCATTACGGATACGGCTTTCACCCTTGGAACCGGCATCCTCTGCTGTATTGGTACCCGAACCAATTACGTTAGTATTGTTGAAACGTCCTGTGAGCGCGATGGTCAGGCCCTTGATAGGAGTGATCTTCAACTTCGCGCTGGCATTGTTGCGGGCATAGTTTGAACCATACATGATAGATTGGTCGTCAATACGGTTGTAAGTCAGGTTGAAGCCTACCATTTTGTTGCCACCCGATACAACGACATTGTGATTGGAGTTCAGACCCTTGCGGCCGAAAGTTACGTCCTGCCAATCGGTAACTTCCTGCTCATTCCAATAGTTGATAATATCAGCCAAAGACTGACGGTTGTCTGAGTTCTTCTGGTACTCACGGTCAAAATACTTATGGAAATTGCTACCCAACTTAGCGGCATCCATTGGTGCACTGCCGAGATTGAGTGCCGCGAACTCGTACTGCATGCGCACGAACTCCTCACCACTCATCATATCGTATTTCTTGGCCATCTGCTTCCAGCCCATGTAGCCGGTATAGTCCACATGCACCTTGAACTTGTCGCCGTCCTCCTTGTTGTCCTTGGTGGTGATGATGATAACACCATTCGCACCCTGGGCACCATAGATAGCGGTTGCGGCAGCATCCTTAAGCACGTCCATCGAAGCAATATCTGATGGAGCGATGTCGGAGATAGACGATACCGGGAAACCATCCACGATATACAACGGATCGCTGCTCTGGGTCAAAGACATACCACCACGCACACGAATCTTCACGTCTGCGTCAGGAGAGCCCTCGGTCGTGGTAACGCTGACACCGGCCAACTTACCCTGCAACGCCTCAGCGGCTGTAGATACAGGCACATCCTTCAACTGGTCTGCATTCACGGAAGCTACCGAAGTTACCAAGTCGCGCTTCTTGGTCGTGCCGTAACCGGTTACGACCACTTCCTCCAGCACTTCACTATTCTCTTTTAATGTCACATTGATAACCGAACCGGTTATTTCTACTGTTTTTGACTGCAAGCCGATGTATGAAAATTCCAACAACTTGGCGTCATCCGGCACGTCCAATGTGTAGTTACCATCGAAGTCGGTAACCGTACCAATGGTTGTACCTTGTACTACTACGGACGCAGAGATGATGGTCTCACCTGTCTCGTCCGTCACCGTACCGGTGATGATTCTTGCACTGGCCATCGATGCTATCAGCATCAATCCTGCCAACAAGAATCCACGGAGATTTTGAGGATTGTTTTTCATTGTGATTTTTATTATTTGTGTTTGTGTTATTTTCTCGGCAGAACAAAGTGCCTGCATGGTATGTATTTTCCATCAACCAAGGGCAGTAACCATACTCCACCCTTATCAACATATTGATTCGGGTGCAAAATTAATATATTGTACGCACATACGTGTGCAAAAATTGCCAAAAGACCTGTCATAATTTACACTTTCCATCATTTTTGGCAATTTATTTGCTCATTTCGGATATTTTTAGTAATTTTGCAGCCATGATTGTATGCATAGCCGAAAAACCATCAGTGGGACGATACATAGCCAACGTGCTGGGAGCCACGCAACAACACGATGGATACAACGAAGGGAACGGGTATCAGGTTACCTGGACTTTCGGCCACCTGTGTGCGCTGCTCGATCCGGAAGAGTACACCCCCCAGTGGAAAGGATGGAACATGAGCAGTCTGCCCATGGTGCCGCAGCAATTTGGCATCAAGGTCACCAAGGATAGCGGCGTGCAAAAGCAGTTCCATATCATACAGAACCTGATGCAGAATGCGGACATGATCATCAACTGCGGTGATGCCGGTCAGGAGGGAGAGCTCATCCAGCGCTGGGTGATGCAGAAAGCCGGGGCACATTGTCCCGTCAAGCGACTGTGGGTTTCGTCGTTGACAGAAGAGGCCATACGAGAAGGGTTCAGCAACCTCAAAGATCAGTCTGAATATCAGAAGCTCTACGAGGCAGGCCTGATGCGCGCCATCGGAGATTGGCTGCTGGGAATGAACGCCACGCGAGCATACACATTAAGGTATCAGGAGCGCACAAGCGCGGGCACGAAAAAACAACCTCTGTCCATCGGGCGAGTACAGACTCCTACCCTGGCGCTGATCGTACAGCGTCAATGGGAGATCGACCATTTCACACCTCGCACCTATTGGGAACTGAAAACCCTCTATCGAGGGGTCACCTTCAATGCTATCATCCGTAAGAGCGAAGAGGAACTGCTGGGAGAGATACAGAAAGCGGAAGAAGAAGCACAAAAAGCGGCTGAGAAAGGAAAAAACAAAGGAAAAACCATCGAGATTCCCACCCTTGACCAGCTGCAAAAAGACAATATAGGCATCGATGCCATCCCCTCCGCCGAAGAGGGACAAGCGCTGTGCGAGCGTATCCAACAGCATCCTTTCATCATCACCAAGGTGGAGAAAAAGAAGGGCCTTGAATATGCCCCACGCCTATTTGACCTGACCAGCCTTCAGGTCGAATGCAACCGGAAATATGGTTTCTCTGCCGACAAAACGCTGCAACTGATTCAGTCGCTTTACGAAAAACAACTGACCACCTATCCGCGTGTTGACACCACCTTCCTCTCTGATGACATCTATCCGAAGGTGCCCGGCATCATCAAGGGATTGGAGCCCTATTTTCCACAAGTCAATCGACTGCGCGAACTGATGAAAGCCGAGCAGGAACGCACGGGCAAAGCGCCCCAACTGCCTAAGTCAAAAAAGGTGTTCGACAACAGCAAAGTCACCGACCACCACGCTATCATCCCAACCGGCAGGGCGCCTATCACAGCGGACGCGGACGAGAAAAAAGTGTACCAGATGGTGGCTCTACGCTTCCTCGCTGCGTTTTATCCCGAATGCCAAATCAGCACCACCACGGTCTTTGGGCAGGTGGAAAATATTCCGTTCAAAATAGGAGGCAAACAAATCTTGGTTCCGGGCTGGCGCGAAGTGTTCAGCACGGCCAAAAGCGAAAAGGCCGAGAATACCGATGATACCGAGAACGCAGAGAATACAGATACCGGCGAGCAGAGCACACTACCCGACTTTGTCGTAGGCGAGCAGGGGCCACATACCCCTTCCCTCATCGAGAAGCAAACCACTCCTCCCAAGCCATATACCGAGGCTACTCTCTTGCGAGCCATGGAAACGGCGGGTAAGATGGTCGAGAACGAGGAGTTGCGCGACCTGCTCAAGGAGAATGGCATCGGACGACCTTCCACCCGAGCCGCGATGATAGAGAAACTGTTTCAGCGGAAATATATCGTTCGCAAGGGTAAAAGCCTATACCCTACCACCGTCGGAACCGAACTGATCCGCACCATTCATACTCCCCTGCTCAAGTCGGCCGAACTGACCGGTCAATGGGAAAAAAAGTTGCGCATGATTGAGCGCGGAGAAATGGAAGCCAAACCGTTCTTGGACGAACTGAAGCAACTGACAGCTGAAGTCGTTTATGAGGTAAAAACCAGCAAGATAGGTCTCCTTTGCCCAGTATGCCGACAAGGGCGAGTCATTCGAGGTAACACGGCCTATGGCTGCTCACGATGGCAAGAAGGATGTACCTATCGCGAACCACTACCCGGCCGCACAACATAAACAATAAACCCAAACACAGGCCCTCAAGGGCAGCACACAATGACCATACAAGAAATACAAAACATAAAAATGCGCTACGGCATCATCGGCAACAGTCCGATGTTGGGTCATGCCATCGAGCAGGCCGCACAGGTAGCCAAGACACAACTGAGCGACCTTATCACGGGCGAGAACGGCGTCGGTAAGGAGGTATTCTCTAAGATCAACCACGATTTCTCTTCGTGCAAACACGGTCCGTTCCTGTCCATCAACTGCGGCTCCATCCCCGAGGGCACCATCGACTCAGAGTTGTTCGGTCACGTCAAGGGCTCGTTTACCGATGCAAAATCAGACCACAAGGGTTACTTCGAAGTTGCCAATGGTGGCACACTCTTTCTGGACGAGGTTGGTGAGTTGCCTCTGTCAACTCAGGCACGACTATTACGCGTACTGGAGAGTGGCGAGTTCCTCAAGGTTGGCGAAGCCAAGGTGCAGAAGACCAACGTGCGCGTAGTTGCGGCCACCAACCGCGACCTGCCCAAGGCCATCCTTGACAATCGTTTCCGTCAGGACTTGTACTATCGTCTCAACGGCATCGAGATACACATCCCGCCTTTGCGCGATCGCCGAGATGACATCCCATTGCTTTTCCGTAAGTTTGCAGCAGATTTCTCCGAAAAGAACGGCATGCCACGCGTCGCACTATCCGAGTCTGCTCAGCACCTTCTTAAGGAGTACTATTGGGCCGGTAACATCCGTCAATTGCGTAACGTAACCGACCATGTATGCCTCATGGAGGCTGCGCAAGACGGTTCTTCGCGAGAGATCGACGCCAACGCCCTACGACCATATCTGCCTGATAACGAACTCAATAGAGCGCCTGCCGTGGTTGGCAGTTCGCACTCCGGCTATTCAGCAGAAACGGGTGCACACATGGGCTCCTCCAGCCTGTCTTCCGACGAGAAGGAGTTCCTGCTGCGACTGCTGGAAGCCATGCGAAAAGATATCGAGGACCTGCATCAGCAGATAGGCGAACTCAAAGCACAGGCCGCAAATGCCACCTCGCCTATCGTCACACATATCCACCCCGACGGAATGGACAACGCACCTATCCGACACACGGGCACGAGCATCAATCGCGAAGACTACGAAACAGCCGAGGAGTACAAGGGAGAAGACGAGCAACAGAAACCTGTCAGCATGGATGACATCGAGAAACAAAGCATTCGCGAAGCGCTGATTCGAAACAAGGGGTCACGCAAATTGGCCGCTTTGGAACTGAAGATATCCGACCGCACTTTATACCGAAAAATCAAACAATATGGGTTATAAACATCTACTGCATATCAGCCTTTTCGCCTGCACACTATGTGCCCTGGCCATCTGTCTGCACAGCTGCTCAATCTCCTATAAGTTCAATGGCGCTTCGATTGACTACGCTAAGACCAAATCCATCTCTATAGCCGAGTTCCCCAACAACGCGGCGCTGGTTTACGCGCAGTTATCCACCGACCTGTCACAGGGCATCCGAGACATGTACCAACGCAACACCCGTCTGGAGATCTTGCGTAAAGGTGGCGACATGGAAGTGGAAGGTGAGATTACCGGTTACACCCTCACGCCTATGTCCATCTCAGCCGACTCCTATTCGGCCGAAACGAAACTGACCATGACTGTCAAGGTACATTTCACAAACAACATCAACCCTGAGGAATCGTTCGACAAAACCTATTCGGTTTTCCAAACGTTCGATTCGTCCCAGATGCTTAACGACGTGCAAGAGGATCTGTGCGCAGCCATGATTACCGAGGTGGCCGAGAGCATCTACAACGACACCGTGGCTCGCTGGTAATCATCTCCCTTTTAGACGATTCAGCTGCTCGCAAAAGAATCAAAACTGCTGACTTGCATTCAAAAAGAACACTTCTATGGATTTGGACGAATATACACAACTGTTGGAATCTCCCTCGCTGGTCGAGGAGACACAGGTGCAAGACCTGCAAGCCCTTCTCCAACGTGCTCCATATTGCGCATCCGCTCGGTTGCTTCTGCTCAAGGCCCTATTTGAGAGCAACGACCCTCGCTTTGCCGACATCATGGACGAGTGCATGTTGATGACTCCTCCCGAAGTGTCGGTTTACTTCCTGCTCCAGCCCAAGAAAACCAAGGCCGCTACCAAGAAACGTAACGACAAACCGACCGATGCGCATGGTGAGCATAGCATCAGCTATTTCGAGATGGTAGAGCGCATGCAGCAGGTGGCGAACAAAACCGGCTTGACCTTCGAAGAACTGACCAAGCGCTATTTGGAAACACGTCAATATACCAAATAAACCGACCTTTTGTCACTATTTTGGCAAAATATTTGGTCATTTCGTTTTTTTTATGTAACTTTGCAGCGCATTTTGTAGGCTCCACATCTCGGCAACGCTTTTCAACAAGTCGTTCACCACAACAGAAAGCCAACAAAAAGCAACGTTTTTCACAAAACAAAATTATTTAAAATATATGTCAACTATTCTTATTATCCTTATCGTAGTAGCAGCTATTCTGTTGACTCTGCTCGTTTTGGTACAAAACTCAAAAGGTGGCGGTCTGGCCAGTGGTTTCGCCAGTGGTAACCAGGTAATGGGCGCACCTAAAACTGCAGACCTCCTCGAGAAGGCCACTTGGGTACTGATTGCTTTCATCGCTATCCTTTCTATTTTTGCTGTTTGGGCAAAGAAGAACGAGAGCGTAAGCAACGCTCCAGACGCAGTTAAGGTTGCCGGTGCTGCCAGCGAAGCAGCCAATGAGGCAGCTTCTGCTATCGCTCCTGCATTTAACGAAGCAGCAGAAGAGGCAGCCGCTGAAGAGGGAGCTGAGTAATCCCATCAGATTAACGCTACAACATCCAAAGTCAGGCATCGAGCGATGTCTGACTTGTTTGCGTTATAGTCAACGACCTCATCGGCCGTATCGCCTATATGCCTCCAAACTCGGAATATGAACAGCATACGAAATACATGGAGATACTCGTATGCTCACTCTTAACAATAAGCATAAAAGAGCCTGATTTTCATACAAAAACGACTCTCAAAATGCACTGCATAAGTATATGTTGTTCTACGGCACCTAAACCACTGACAATCAGTAGTATCATTTCCACACTGTATCACTCGAAAATTTGCACATGTCGAAAAAAAGCAGTAATTTTGCATCGTCAATCGTAGAGATACGAGCGATAAAAAAGTTCGGCTATCTTCGCCAGACATGCTACTTGTTTGAGGATACAGTAGTACCGAGCTCAAGAGCAGATAGTACTAAAATCAAAAATAGATAGTACAAACTCAAGAGCAAATAGTACTAGTATCAAGGGCTGATAATATCGAACTCAAGAGCAGATAGTTAACTGTAAACAACAATATTTCTAATTTTATTAACTAAATTAATTGACGAGATGAAAAAGTCGTTTTATGTATTTGCCCTCGTGGCAATGGTATTCACCTCTTGCGTAAATGAACCAGTAGGTCCCAAAAAAGATGTCAACTATCTTCGCTTTGCTCATGAACTGATCGGTAATGAAGAAGCTGAAGCCAAACAAAAACTCGAGGATGCTAAGTTTGTGTATGACGAAAGCAACAAGGCCTACACGTTAATCAACAACGATAGCAGCATGATATGCGGAATTATGCTTGACATCGACCACTCCAAAGTCGAATATTTTGACGTGATATTTGCAGTAAAGAAACAGTACGAAGATGATATCAATCGCATACATAGAGAGTGGAGTGATTACGCATATAATGTTATGTGCAATCCGATAGGATTGTGGTTTGGAGAAATCGATGAGTTCGAAAAAAAATTTATGGACGGCCCAGAACTGGAAGAATGGAAGAAAAAAATAGAAGCCATGCATCAGATGGGGTTGATTGAAAAAGATGAGTACGACTACTACATGATGATGGTGAATGGAGGTACTCGACAAGATTTTCTTGACGCTTGCGAAGTGTCTATTTCATGGGAATTTGATGAAGAATTTACAGGTGAGAACGAGAAGGCAGGCTCTATCTTAGGATTTACAGAGAGTTTTCCCGAACCTTTCTATGGTAAATATCACATTTTAGTAGCCTCATACCCCGAGACAAAGGACAATTATTATGCCCCAAAACGTGCAGCTAAGCACACATCCAAGCTCCCCATACTGCATTGATCTCACGCCATACAAGCTTAATTACAGCATATGCAACAGGCCCACTCCCGCAAAGGAATGGACCTGTTTTTGTATTTTTCCGAGAGAATCGGAAGCGATTTTCGATTGGATTATTAATGCTTTCGCATCCAGGCAGGAATATCATCCACCTGCTGGAAAGAGTCGTCGTCCAGGTCAAAAGTGAACAGCAACTCGTTGTCATGATTTTCATTCGGGATGATTTGCACAGCAGGTTCATCGTCATCGTATCCCATCTGATCAATGGTAGGATTCGATGCCTCCATATCAAGAATCACTTCTTGAGCCGATGTTTCATCAGCAGATTGCTGCGTTGCCGGTTCTTCTACAGGGGTTTCCGCTTCAAGCACTTCTGCAGGGGTTTCCGCATCTTCAAGCACTTCTGCAGGGGTTTCCGCATCTTCAAGCACTTCTGCAGGGGTTTGGGGAACCTCAACAGGAGCATCTTCTGACGAAGTCAGTACAGAGTTCTCGGTATCCTCACCTGCTTCTGCAGTATCAACAACAGGCTCTGTCACGGTCTCAGCATCTGCGACAACTGCGGCGGCTGTAGCTACGGTGGTTTCTGCCTGCGAGTGGTAATAGGTCTTCATCACCTCTTCCACGCTTGGCTTTTTGACATCGGCAGGTTTCTTCTCGGGTTCGGGCTCCTGGATGGCTTCGATACCCGGGATATTGTTCACCTGATAGCCCGTAGCAATAACGGTCACACGCACTTCCTCTCCCAACGAATCGTCGTAGCTTGCTCCCCATTTCACCTCAACCTCATCGCCCACACGATCGATAAACTCATTGATTTGGTCCAATTCCTCCATGCGGATAGCATGGTCAGTAGAGCAGTAGAATGTGAGCAAAATACGACTGGCACCACGCACATCATTGGTATTGACGAGTGGCGAGTTGAGCGCATTCTCTATCGCTTTGGTTACACGCAGTTCGGTATCAGACGAGCGTCCTACGTTCATGATTGCCACTCCACCATCCTTGAGTGTGTTGTACACATCCTGAAAGTCGGTATTGATATAGCCCGGCACCGTGATGATTTCGGCAATCGCTTTGGCAGCGTTGCTCACCACTTCGTCTGACTTGGCGAACGCATTAGGAAGGTCGAAGTCAGGGTAGATATAGCGCAATTGCTGGTTGTTGATCACGAGGATAGCATCTACGTGTTCCGCCAGTCTGGCTACTCCTCGCAGCGCTTTTCGTATAATCTTGGCTCCCTCAAACTGGAATGGTATCGTGACGATAGCCACGGTCAGTATGCCCAATTCCTGGGCCACCTCCGCCACGATAGGAGAGGCACCTGTACCGGTACCACCACCCATACCTGCAGTAATAAACAGCATCTCTGTGCCGTCGCTCAGCGCCTCTTTGATTGCCTCTCGGCTTTCGTTGGCAAACTGCTCGGCACGCTCGGGACGTCCACCGGCACCCAAACCGGGGCCTAACTGCAGACGTGTCGTAATAGGAGAACGCTGCAAAGCCTGTCTATCGGTATTGCAGACCAAAAATCGAACGCCCTCAACGCCCGTACGTTGGAGGAAATTGACAGCGTTACATCCGCCGCCGCCTACGCCCATCACTTTGATGATGCTATCTTCCTGAATATCTAACTCGATTGGTAACAAATTTTCTTCCATATGCTCAATTCTCCATATCAAACAATCCTATTCCTTTTTCTATTCCTTTTCTAAAGAAACGCTTGATGAGCGTCTCCGGCAACTTTTTATTCGGATGCTGCCGTCTGTATTTGGCGTTGAGAAGCAACGCGCCTACCAGTGCAGAGTACTCCGGTTGGTAATACAACGGATCGGTGCCGTCAGCCAGCCAGTCGGCATGTGAGCCATGGGACACATGCATATCATGTGTGTGCTGCTCGACATATGGCACCATGCCCGCCATCTTGGATGCGCCACCCGTCAGATAGATTACACTAATCTCGTCCTCCAGATTATGTATCAACTCAAAAATCGGAAACATAATTTCATCCAAACGAGACGAAATCACGTGGCTCAAGAAGCTGATAGGTATCAACGTAAATTTCTCATCTCCATTCTCAGCAGGCACACGCACCTGACTCTTGTCATTGGGGCGCTCCTGGGCGTTGCCGAAACGCAGTTTCAGTTTTTCGGCATTCTCTTTGCTGATTCCCAACATCGCGATGTCACGAGTGATGTTGTTTCCCCCGAGCGGAACCGTTCTGTTCATCAGGTAACGTCCCTGCTTGTATGCGGTGAAAGTAGTGGTATCAGCGCCCATGTCGATGATTCCCAATCCTCGAAACTCATCCTCCTCGGTAGCCAGCGCTTCGACCAGCGCATGTGGTCGAGCAAAGGCGTGCTCAATCGATTTCCCGGCCCGATCGAATGTGCCGACCATCTTGTCATAAGCCTCCTTGAGGCACCAGAAGGTCGAATAAGTACCATGCACTTTGGTCGCCAGACTGCCTTCCTCCGGCTCTCCGGTCACCAGCTCGTCGTCCAGTTGGAAGACAGCGGGCACCGCATCCACAGCCACGATGGGTTGACTCGCCTTGGCCTGACTCATCTTGGACAGGCACTCGTTCTGCATATTATCCAGCAGCGCACGAGAGATAGGGTTCTTCACGCCCTGATATCGCATCGCATGCACATCCTGGCAACGCATCGATCGGCCGCCATACAGCGTCACTGCCGTTGGCAGTTCGTCCATCTTGAGCGAATTGCTGGCCAACAGCAGCATCTCTCGCAACATATAACTGGCGTTGGAACTGTTCTCTATGCTTCCCTTACTAACACAATCGTAGCGGTTGGACTGCTCCACCGCCAACAACCGAAGGGGCGAGCACTCACCCTTCGAATCGGCATCCTGCTTGGCTACCATCAGGCGAAAACCACAACTGCCCATATCGATGGCGACCAGGGGCAGTCCGTCGGTTGTGCTGTTCGGCATTTTCTTCATCATCTGCATACTATTTGTCCATGATAACGGAGGTCTATCTCCTTATAGTTTTTCCAACCTATACGAGAGAAACACCGGGTATATAATGTTTCGAGTTTTTTCAGTTTCTGCTGGTAGTCATCCAGACTTCCAAGTAAAATCACTCCGTCGCCCACGCGCGGAATAAGTTCTATTCTGTTCGGTCCGGCCACGTCAATCTGGGCAATCTGTGCAGACCAGAACTCGTGTTGGTCGATCCATTGCACGAAGTCGAACAGTTCGTTGGCCGCCATCGTTCTGGAGACACGTCCTGTAACGAGCGGGACATCGGTTGCGGTAGTGTTTCGTACCGGCATGATTTGACGCTCAGAGTCCACAAAGAAATTCTCCTGCCCCATCACGCGCATCTTCGGTTCACGCTGCGTCAGTCGTATCTGTGTCGAACCATTCGACATCGGGAAACAAGCTGCTTCGCGAATCATCGGATGTTCCATCATGCGCAACTCAATCTCGTGACAGCGGTCTGCCGACAGGTTGTTCTGGTTAGGTAAGATCTGATGTTGCGTCAGGTAGTCGTTCACTTCTTTTTCGCTGATAAAGCGGCGCTCATCCTCATCCTGAATCACGACCTTCAGGAGCGCCTTGTCCGGCTCTGCGCCCTCGTCCGTGTTCTGCGGTCGTTGCCCCGAGAGAAACACCGTACTCAAGGCCAGATAGCACAACACGAGGGAAGCGCTTACGGCTAAAGTAATTTTTTTCCACATTTCCATAGTAGGTTTGTTTTTAGTTATTTATGATTGCATCGTCTCGTCGCCATCAGTCGTACCGACAGCGATAGGCGTTTCTTCTGTCTTTGGCATATTATCCTTCAGCATCTGGCATATCGATCCCAACATTCTGTCGATATCGCCGGCCCCCAATGTGATGAAGAGCAGCGGTTCGGGCGTATTGCGCAAGATATTGGCCAGCACTTCGTTCAGCTCCTCTTTCTGGCAAAGAATTTTGAATCCGCTGGTCAGGCTATCCAAGATCAATCCGGAACTGACGCCCTCAATCGGTTCTTCGCGAGCCGGGTAGATAGGCAGCAGCACCACGCTATCCAGTTGGGAGAGCACTTGTGCAAACTCCTCATAAAAATCGCGCGTGCGAGTATAAAGATGAGGTTGGAAGATGCCAACTATTTTTCTGTCGCTATAGAGACGGCGTACCGATTCGATCGAGTGACGCAGTTCCTCCGGATGGTGTGCATAATCGTCCATCAGGACCACCCTGTCGTTCTTGAGCAAGGTATTGAATCGGCGTTGCGTTCCACGGAAACTCTGCACGCCCAGTCTCAGTTCGGTCTCGGTCACTCCGTTCAGCCATGCCACCGCCATAGCTGCCACCGCATTCTCGATATTCACCCACACCGGCACACCCAGTTTCA
The DNA here is from genome assembly GCA_024399615.1 of Paludibacteraceae bacterium. GTDB lineage: Bacteria > Bacteroidota > Bacteroidia > Bacteroidales > Paludibacteraceae > Colicola. The sequence continues at coordinate 17,922 of JAKSNQ010000029.1, forward strand.
CTTGTGACAGCGTCATCTGTGGTGCATGGAAATCGAAATAGATAGCCCCATCGCGAACCACAATCGAGTCGGCATAAAAGTCCGGCGTGGAAGTTGAGGCCTGCGCGTCTTCGGCTTGCTCAACGATGCCATAAGAGTAGCACTTGACTCCCTCCTGCAGGCGAGCATCCAGCTCGATGCCCTGCTTTCTGAGCAGCACACCACCCTTCTCAATGAGTGCCGTGAAGTCGCTAAATCCCTGACGATAGGCCTCCAGCGTGCCGTAAATATCCAGATGGTCAGCATCGGTCGATGTCACCACGGCCATGTACGGGCTCAACTGCAAGAAACTGCGGTCATACTCATCTGCCTCGACCACCACCAGATTGCTCTCCTGCTGGATGAGCAGGTTCGTGCCGTAGTTCATGCTGATTCCTCCCAGGAACGCATTGGTGCCAATCTCGCTCTGATACAACAGGTGAGCCAGCATCGTACTGATGGTCGTCTTGCCATGGGTACCAGCCACACAGAGTGCATGCATGTGCTGCAGTTTCGTAATCCATCCCAGCACCTCAGCACGCTTGTGGATGCGGAAACCCTCCGTGCGGAAAAACGAGAAAATATCCGAGTCGTCGGGCACGGCTGGCGTGCGCACAACGAGCGTCCGACGGCTGTCGCGATAGGATTCCGGTATCGTATTTCGCTCATCCTGATAACTGATCGAGATACCCAATGTCTCCAATTGGCGCGTCAGCGAGGAGGGTGTGCGGTCATAGCCCGCAACCGGGAATCCCAATGTCATATAGTAGCGGGCCAAGGCGGACATGCCGATGCCACCTATGCCTATGAAATACACGCGCGAAAACCATGTGCGCGTGGTGTCCAGTTCTATTGTCAAGCTTTTTTCTTCCATATCGATATGTGCGACGCACATTTTAACGTGCAAAATTACGCTTTTTTTCCCAAATATGCAAATATTTTCGACAACTAAATACGAAAAAATACTTTTTTCTTGCACAATTGCCAAATTTTACGTACCTTTGCAACCAAAATTGAAAATTTGATTACTATGGCCACACAAGAAGAAACATTCAAGAAAATCGTAGCTCACTGCAAGGAGTATGGTTTCGTTTTTCCATCATCAGAGATCTACGACGGTTTGGGCGCAGTATATGACTATGCGCAAAATGGTGTAGAACTGAAAAACAACATCAAACGCTATTGGTGGGACTCCATGACGCTCCTTCACGAGAATATCGTCGGCATCGACGCCGCCATTTTCATGCATCCCACCACGTGGAAAGCATCCGGACACGTAGATGCCTTCAACGATCCATTGATAGACAACCGCGACAGCAAGAAGCGCTATCGCGCAGACGTGCTGATCGAGGAGCAGTTGGCAAAGATTGAAGATAAGATCAACAAAGAGGTAGAGAAAGCGCACAAGCGCTTTGGCGAGAGCTTCGACGAAGCACAGTTCCGCGCAACGAATGGGCGCGTTTTGGAGCATCAGGCCAAATGGGATGCCTTGCACCAGCGCTATTCTGATGCCATGAACAAGATGGACCTGGACGAACTGAAGCAGATCATCCTCGACGAGGAAATAGTATGCCCTATCTCCGGCACACGCAACTGGACCGACGTTCGGCAGTTCAACCTCATGTTCTCCACCGACATGGGTTCTACCGCTGATGGCGCAATGAAGATTTACCTCCGTCCGGAAACGGCACAGGGTATCTTTGTCAACTACCTCAACGTACAAAAAACAGGCCGCATGAAGATACCTTTCGGTATCGCACAGATAGGTAAAGCCTTCCGTAACGAGATCGTAGCACGACAGTTCATCTTCCGTATGCGCGAGTTTGAACAGATGGAGATGCAGTTCTTCATCAAACCGGGTACCGAGATGGAGTGGTTCGAGCACTGGAAGCAATTCCGTCTGAAGTGGCACAAGGCACTCGGACTCGGAGACGAGAAATATCGTTACCACGACCACGAGAAATTGGCACACTATGCCAACGCCGCAACGGATATCGAGTTCCAGATGCCATTTGGCTTCAAGGAGGTGGAGGGCATACACAGCCGTACCAATTTCGACCTTAGCCAACATGCCAAATATTCGGGCAAGAAGATCGAGTATTTCGACCCGGAAATGAACCAGTCGTACACCCCATATGTCATCGAGACCTCCATCGGTGTGGACCGTATGTTCCTGAGTATCATGTGCTCAGCATACCAGGAGGAGCAACTGGAGGGCGGCGACACACGCGTAGTCCTGCACCTGCCGGCCGTACTGGCGCCTGTCAAGGCCTGCGTCATGCCACTCGTCAAGAAAGATGGTCTGCCCGAAAAAGCACGCGAGATCATGGACATGCTCAAGTTCGATTTCAAGACCACCTATGACGAGAAGGACTCTATCGGTAAGCGCTATCGTCGTCAGGACGCCATCGGTACGCCATTCTGTATCACCGTGGACCACGACACACTCACCGACGGCTGCGTCACCGTTCGTTACCGCGACACCATGCAGCAGGACCGTGTCCGCATCGAGGACCTACACGAACTCATTCGCAAAGCTACCGACATGAAATTGCTCTACCGCAAGCTCATGACCGAATAATCACAGACCGATGACCTATGAAATAATCTCACAACACGAGTATTCATTGGCCGAATTTATTGAGCGTATGGGCAGCATGCATAGTCGCTTGCTGCCCACTCTCAATGAAATAGGTACCACCTGTCTGCCCGAACAGACCACAATCACCGCCATCTGTTACGAATACTCGTCAACGGACCTGTATCAATCCCCCATCACGCTCTCGGCGCTGATGCTCATTCCTATGCATGGAGGGCTATGCGCAGCCACCGAATTGCATCTCGAGAACCGAGCAACTCAGGCGGCCGACAAGAGCGTTCCTACCCATCAGTGGAACATCGGCGCGGCACACGTGCTCACCGGTCGGGTGCTCGTTTCGCCCGACCTGATGAGTTTTGGCGCATCCGTGGACAGGCCGATATGTTATACCCATGCGCGGTTGGCTGCCAGAAACACGGTGGATGCCGTGATAGCAGCCCAACAGATGCTGACAATGCATCTGGGACTATGCGCGTCGCCTCTGCCGGTCATCAATTCCGGACACTCACAGGGCGGTTTTGACGCCCTTGCCGTACATCGATACATGGAGACCGAATCCAACCCCGAGGAGCAGCACTGGCTACCTCTGTTGCGGTCTGTTTGTGCCTCGGGCCCCTATGTGCCCGACCTGCTGATGGAGATAGTCGCAGCGAAAGAGAAATATCTATACGGCGCCTACATGGTTCTGAACGCCATGAGCCACCTGTGCTATCATGCCGATTGTTTTGAGCCGGGAGTGCAGATAGCGGATTTTCTCACACCGGCAGCGCAAGAAACAGGTATTGTGGAGATGATTGCCGCCAAGCAACATACCAATGTAGAGCTGGTCAAAGCAACGGCAGCGGCACTCGGCACGCGTACCGCAGCGCTTTTTGTCGAAGACGTGTACCGCCCCGAGGGGAAACTGTACGCGATGATGAAAAAAGCCTCGGAGCAGGATCGACTGATTGACGGCTGGACACCACGATTGCCTATTCATTTTTATCATGCCACCCACGACGAGTGTGTGCCGGTGGAGTGTACACAAGCCGTACAGGCCGTATGGGGACAATGCCCCAATGTCACGTTCCAATACGACGACTATGCCGACGACCCCATGGTACACCGCTACTCCGGAGGCTTCTTCGCCAGAAGTGTACTCAAAAAAGCCTACGGCTAATCGTAAATCATAATATCATTATCATAGTTCCTGCCAGGAGGAGGATGCAGCCGATGATGGTCTTCCATGTGAGTGATTCGCCCAAGAAGATGACGGCAAAAATGATGGTCAGTACCAGGCTGCATTTATCAATGGGAACCACCTTGCTCACGTCGCCAATCTTGATAGCATAGAAGTAGCATAGCCAAGAGGCCCCGGTGGCAAGTCCGGACAGAATCAGGAAGCTCCAACTGCGTGGCGAAATGGCTTGTATGGTGGCAGCAAGGCTGTCGCCCGAGTGCCCTATTCGATGCGTAATAAACACCACGAGCCAAGCCATCACGAGCACCACGAGGGTACGGATGGCAGTAGCGAGGTTCGAGTCAACATGCTCGATGCCAACCTTGGCCAAGACCGAAGTAGCTGCTGCAAATACAGCAGATAGTATTGCAAATATCATCCACATACGTTTCATCAGAATATCATCACTTGAGGCGGAAGTCTTCCGTAGATTGCGCGATACGTTGAACGCGAAAGTAACTGCAAAGTTACACTTTTTTTATGAAAAAAGCAAGTTCTTACCGGTTATTTGCAAATAAAAGTGAGAAAATCAACGATACTCCGGCAAAAATGCCGCAGAAACGCAAAAAACTCCGCCACTATCGACGAAAATAGAGACGGAGTACGATGTATATAAAGTTGGCTGAGAGCTTTTGTACGAGGCCGGTAACAATAAAAGGCGTGCCGGAAAGGCACGCCTTTATAGGATGCAAGAGTAAACAGATCGTTCTCTCGCATATAGTCAGGATTATTCCTTTTCGGGGATGCGATAGAAAGGAATGTAAAACTTAAGAGTTGTGGTCTGCGAGTCGCCTACGGTGAACTTATACTGCGCCAGAATCGTGATCTTCCCCTTCTCGGTGTCGAGCACGTAGTTCATTTCCTTCATCGTATCTTCAGCCTTCTTGATAGCGGTCTCGAAGATGTCAGTCAGCTCCTTCTTGATATTTTCTTCGGTGGTAGGAGTAAGGCGTGCCATCAATCCATTGACAGCCAGTTCATCCTGAGCCTTCCAGTTGGCATTGCTCTCGATCTCATTTTCTATTGCCTGAAAAGCATACTTGTAGGTGAATTCGCCGTGTCCCACGTGGTCGATAGCACCGGGCTGGTCGGTATTCTCAAAGCCCCATTCTACCAGAGGCTGAGCCTGAGTTGCCGTTTTGCATGAGTTGAAAAGAACGCAAGTGGCAATCATAGCCAACGCAAAAAATAAAAACTTTTTCATACTTTAAAATAATTAATTAGTGATTATAATATTGGAATTGAATCAGTTATTCGTTCACAACTGCGCGGACAGACATGTTTCTATAGGACATGTCTTCCTCCACAGATGTATTATCTCGAGAGAGATTTAGGCATTTAAAACCAACCCCATAATAATAATTCGTAGAAGACCAATAGTGCCCTTCAAAGTCGGCATTGTTCTGAGCATAATCCGAGGAAACATCTCCACCTGCACAATAGCCTGTGGCAGGCAGGAACAACGTGCAAACGGCATATTCGCCTCTGCCCGTGAATCGGGTACCGGCATGGCTTCCGATTACGACCACCCTCTCTATATCGCAATGGTCTATCAGTCCCTGCAGTTCGGCTCCGGTAGGCATACGCCAATTCTCGCCCCAGAGACGAGTAGCCGTATCATACTCGGTCGGCAGAGTTTCGACATTTTCCACATAATAGTCATTTCCCTTGTCCTGAATGCCACCGATCACGTAGTATCCGCCGTAGCTCTCGGGCTGGCCATCCGTCACGCCTACATTGTAGGCGGCGAACTTAGGACCATCTTCCCACAGCTGCACCCAGGGCACCTCCACATCATCGCCACCGATGGTAGCCGAACGAGTGCCTTGGAGTGGCAAATCGTAGTTATCCGCGAAGTCGATGGCGTAGATCTTGTTACGCTCCACGACGATATCCGTACCGCTCTTCGTGACCATATACTTGTCGTTTGCGTAGCTCACGCCGTCGCTGAGCCTGATGAGCAGATCGCGGTAGGTCTGCGCCGGAATAGGCACATAGAAGACCTTCCCTGCGGCATCGGTCTCAACAGCCGTGTTGTAGGTGATGGTCAGGTTCTGGAGAAAATCCGTAGGATTGTCGAGCACGGCGGCATTCTCGGCATTCACCGTGAACGTACCGCTGGTGGCGCAGTTGGAGCTGCTCACCTTGATGCTCTTCACGCTGGCGATATCGTCGCTCTTGACGGTAATCTTCAGCACTGCACAGAGGTTCTTGAACTCCAGATCGGTCGTAGCGCTCTCGGCATACATAGGCATGTTGAATTTGCCCTCTACCCAATCCTCCTCGATGTGAGCAGGTAGTGTAGCCGTAGCCGTATTGCCATCGTAGAGCGTAAACGGGAAATAGGCATGGAAGGGCGCATTGTCCATCGTCAATGCATTATTGCTGCCCTCATTGAGTTCGTATACGAACTTCATATCGGACATCTGCATGGTATTTCCATTCTCTACGTTGATTACATCAATCATATAATATTCGTATTCCTTGTTGGCATTCACCTGAAACGTTCCTGCAAACAGATCGTTCTGGTTATTAGCCAAATCCATATTATCGATTATCTTGATGACCTCCCATGAGTCCCCTGATTGATTCCACGTATCTGCTCTCCAGCCCCACACTCTGATCCTCTGCCATCGACGTCCGGGATAACTATAGGTATCGTTACCGTTCCAGAGTTTGATGGCATATAATTTGGCAGGCGCATCCAGCTTAACGACTATATCCCATTCATAGCAATCATTGCCAAAACTCCAATGCCTATCGCCATAACTGGCGCACCATTTTGTGGCTGTTCCGGCTGCATCTACCAGCTTGTCAGGCGTCTCACCTGCGTTATTGCCTGAATAACTGTGCACGTACGTAGGACGCACTTCTTGCGTAGCCGGAGACATGAAGGTGGTGGTAGTGCCGGCCGAACCTGCATAGAAATGATAGCCGTCGATGTTGATTACGTCGTTCAACTCCCATTCTGCACACTTATATGTACCATTGAAAGTGGCGCGTGTATTAGGCGCGTCTTCGGTTGTGGCTGTGAAAACGAGTGATGGTTGGGTTAGTTCGTCGCCCGGGGTCTCAGGATCGTTTATCCCGCTGTTCTTACAACTGCTGAAGGCAACTATTGCTGCCACAACAAGAAAGAGAAACTTCTTCATATTCGTAGCTCGGTTTATAGGGTGTGTTCTTTAGGGATTAGTGTTGAACCAATCGTCGGTATCTTCTTCTTCATACCCTTCGTTGCTGGTGCAGATGAGGTCAGCAAGACCAGCAATCTTTACCACGTTGAATTGTGGCTTGGAATACGACTTCCTAAAGGAGGACGTTTCGGTGATTTGTTTTTTCATACCATATAAATATAATCGACTGCAAAAATACAATAAAAATTTGACATGTGCAAGTATATTCCAAAAAACGGTCAATAATAGTCATTTTTGAAATATAAAACTACGATTTAAGACGGGAGATTAGGGAGAGACTAAAATGCGTGAGAGCTTTGACACGAGAGAGCTCTTGCACGAGGAGCGGTAAAATATAGCAGAATAGATCTGGTGACGCACGGGAAATACAAGAAAACGGCCTAAACAAAGATATCC
>JAKSNQ010000003.1 GCA_024399615.1 Paludibacteraceae bacterium
TGCTGTCGGACCGGCGGGTTCTGGTAAGACCTATGTGGCAATTGCATTAGCTGTGCGTGCACTCAAAAACAAGGAGGTTAAGAAAATTATTCTCTCGCGTCCTGCTGTGGAGGCTGGAGAGAAACTGGGATTCTTGCCTGGTGATATGAAGGAAAAAATCGACCCCTATCTGCAACCTCTATATGACGCATTGCAGGACATGATTCCTGCGGCCAAGTTAGCGGAGTATATGGAAAAGGGTATCATTCAGATTGCTCCGCTCGCTTTCATGCGAGGACGTACCTTGTCGGAGGCCGTGGTCGTGCTGGACGAAGCACAAAATACGACTGTACCGCAGATCAAGATGTTTCTGACCCGTTTGGGTATGGGAGGAAAGATGATTGTGACGGGAGACTTGACCCAGATTGACTTACCTGTGTCGCAGCGCTCCGGACTGCGGGATGCACTCGATGTTTTGGACGGTATTAAAGGTATCAGTTTTGTGCACTTCGATCAGAAAGATATCGTTCGTCATCCTCTTGTACAAAAGATTGTGGATGCCTACGACAAGGAAAAAGCCAAGGTTTTGGCAGAGAAATCCAAAACTGTGAAAACTGCCGAAAAGGAATAGTCTCTTTTGTCCCAAAAAAAACGAAAGCAGAGCGCTTCACAGCGACCTGCTCTCTAAGGAAAACACTATTTATTAATAACACAAATTTATTTCAATTTTTGGGCCAAACCTCGCCTCTCTTGCTAATTTTTTTGCATGTGAGGCGATTTTTTTGTATGTATGGCCGTTTGGGACCGATTAATAGACATCTTTTTGCCCTTCAGCCGTATCTGTTGTCCGTGGATGGCGCCTATTATTGGTCACTTGTATGGGCGACGACCAGCTTATATCCTTTTCCGCGAACACCTATGATGCTGACATCTTCGGTCTCGGCCAATAGTTTGCGCAGATGGTTGATAAAGACGCTCAGGGACCTACCATTGAAATAGGTATCTGCTTTCCAAATCTTGCGAAGAATAGTACTTTTATTTACCAGATGACCGGTTTCGCTTGCCAATAGTTGTAGCACTTCTGATTCCTTTCCCGATAGCTTCACCTCCGTTCCCCCGGGGTACTTCAGCATTTGTGTTTTGGTATCGAATGCCAATGAACCTATTTCATACGTGCTGGGCATGACTTTCGTTTGGTTGATTCGGTTGTCCAATGCATGAATCTTGCAGGCAATAACTTCGGCACTTGCTGGCTGAAGTGATACATCATCGGCACCCATTTTGTACGCGGATAGGATGTCTGCTTTTTCTGGTTCGGGCATTAGAACCAAGAGTGGCAATGGACTGTAGTCGCGTATTTGCTGAATCATCTCCAACGTGTCACTATTGCTGTTTTGTGCCAAAAGTATATATGGGTATTCGCCTCGTACCATCTCCATCACCACATCGCCATCTTGCAGGTCACTCACCACCTTTGCATCAAATCCCAAATGTTGCAAATATTCTGAGAAAATGCTACCCAGCATTTTGTCGCTGAAGACCAAAAGCAAGAAAGTATGTGGTTTTTGTTCCATATATTATCGTTTTACATCCACAAAAATGCAAATACCGTGCCAAAAAACACAAGAATATTTGTACATATCAAAAAATCTTTGTAATTTTGCGCACGAAAAGTTGTAGAGGCCCCTTTTTATTCTCTACACAGAGGTATTATGAAGAAAAAATCCGTTCTTTTGATATCGACTGGTGGTACGATTGCCATGATTAAGGATTCCGAAACGGGAGTTCTACACCCTGCCAGTTTTGAGGAATTCAAATCCTATATTCCCGAGTTGGAGTATAGTTCGATTCATGTGGATATCATTCCCTTTGATCCTCCAATCGACTCTTCGGACGTCAATCCGGAGCGTTGGGCACAGATGGCGATGCTTATAGGTGAGAATTACCAGAAGTATGATGGGTTTGTTGTCTTGCATGGCACCGACACGATGGCTTATTCCGGCTCTGCCTTGTCTTTCATGCTGAAAAATCTGAATAAACCTGTGGTGTTTACGGGTTCGCAGTTGCCCATCGGTGTGCTCCGATCGGATGCGAAAGAAAATCTGCTGACAGCTATTGAGATAGCGGCGGCGCAGGACGAGGATGGGGATGCCATCGTACCGGAAGTGACCATTTTCTTTGAAGATCATCTATACCGGGCCAATCGCGCGACCAAGAAGAACTCAGAACGTTTCTCTGCCTTTCAGTCGTATAACTATGACTATCTGGCTACGGCTGGTGTACATATCCATTATTTCCCGGGACGCATACATTATAACAGTAAACACGCGCGCTTGTGTGTGCGCACGAAAACGAATACCAATGTTGCTATCCTCAAGTTGTTTCCCGGTATCTCGCGTCAGGTGGTGGAGGCAATATTATCCATACCGGATTTGCGTGCTGTCGTTTTGGAGACTTTTGGCACGGGCAACGCACCTTCAGACCAGTGGCTGTATGAAGATCTGAAAGATGCTGTAGATCGTGGCATCATTATTGTTAACAAGACCCAATGTATCGGTGGTAGCGTGGAAATGGGGCGCTATCAGACATCCATCAACCTGCTGAATGCGGGCGTGTTGTCAGGATATGATATCACCACAGAGGCTCTTGTGACGAAAATGATGTACCTGTTGGGTGAGAATACGGACCCCAAGACCGGAGACATCAATATCCCGCTTGTGAAAGCATTGCTCTCGACCTCGTTGTGTGGCGAGATGACGATAGAGTGAGACTTGATTTGGCCAATCTGAACAATAATCAAAAATACTGATAACTAATAAAAATATCCAGATATGATTACATTACAACCTCAACAGGTGTGGAAATGCTTCCATAGCCTGACACAGATTCCTCGCCCATCGGGTAAGCGTAAAGAAATCGCTGACTTTTTGGCCGGCTATGGCCGTAGTTTGGGTCTTGAGACATTTCAAGACGAGATAGGTAACGTGTTTATCCGCAAACCGGCTTCTCCAGGTTACGAAGATCATCCGGGTGTAATTCTGCAAGGTCACATGGACATGGTTCCACAGAAAGATAGTGGAAAAGTGTTTGACTTTGAGAAGGACCCTATCGAAACGTTGGTAGATGGCGGATGGGTACATGCCAATGGCACAACCTTGGGTGCTGATAATGGTATGGGTGTGGCCGCTGCTATGGCTGTCTTGGCTGACAATACGTTGGAGCATCCGGCCCTGGAAGCATTCTTTACTGTGGATGAAGAGACGGGTATGTATGGTGCTGAAGCATTACAGGCCGGCGTTTTGCAAGGAAAGACATTGCTCAATCTGGACTGCGAGGTTGAGGGTGAACTCTATATTGGATGTGCTGGTGGCGTGGACGCTACTGCTGTTTTCCACTACGAGCCTGTGGCTGTGCCTGAAGGTGATGTGGCATTACAGATTACTCTCAGTGGCTTGCATGGTGGTCACTCAGGTTGTGATATCCATCTGCAGCGTGCAAATGCTATCAAGAAACTCTTTGAATTCCTGAAGGAAGCTGTGTCTGAGTATGAAGCACGCTTGGCATGTGTACAAGGTGGATCGTTGCGTAATGCTATCCCACGCGAGGCTACGGCATTGATTACCGTTCCGGCCGAGGGAAAAGAAGAGTTGCTGGAATTGGTGGATTTTTACGAGGATTTGTTCATCAAAACCTACGATGGAATCGAGGATAATATCCATCTGACGGCTACGGATGTGGACATCAAGGACGTGAAAGGTCTGCTCCCGGAGGATACGCAGGATTTTCTGATTCATGCTATCACGGTTTGCCCTCATGGCGTATATCGTATGATTCCTGAACTGCCTGATGTTGTTGAAACGTCTAACTGCTTAAGCATCATTGAGCAGGACGAAAAGACCATCACGGTTATCTGTCTCACTCGTTCATCGGTTGAAAGTCGCAAGGAAGAAATGATGGAAGTATTAGACTCTACTTTCCGCATGGCTGGTGCAGATATTACCTTCTCTGGCAGTTATCCGGGTTGGAAACCTAATACCCGCTCACATATCCTTGATACCATGCAGGCGATTTATCAGCAGGAGTTTGGTACGACCCCACGTGTCATGACTATTCATGCTGGTTTGGAGTGTGGTATCATTGGTAAGAATTATCCGGGTATGGACATGATCTCATTTGGTCCAACCATTGCTCACCCACATAGTCCATCCGAGGCTGTTGAGATTGAGTCCGTAGCGAAGTTCTATCATTTCCTCTTGGCAACTCTCAAGGCGTTGTAATTTACCCTGGCTCTAATTGTTTGTATTCAGCACCAGACAATGTAAACAACATTGCTTTAAATCAAACGAATGCGGGAACCTACCCATCGGTAAGTTCCCGCATTTTTTGTGTAGAAAGTAATGAAGGTTATCGTGCCACCTTCACTTCGTTCCACATCTCCAGAATCATTTCCTGTGCTTGACCTGCGTCGTGCATGAGTGCGCAGCGGTCGATGATAGATTTGTCAGCATAGAATACAGGGTTGAGGTGCAATGCGTGTGGATCATACTCTTCACCGTCGATTACAATTGGCTCCTCACCGAAGAAATAGCTGGCATCTACGGTCTCTTCCCACTCTTCCTCATCGTTCATCTCTGCTACTATTTCTGGAGTGCTGATAACAGATACGTAACCAATCTCATCCATGTTAAGCAACGCGTTATCAGGACGGCACATGTAGTCGATGAAGTAGGTGGCTGCTTTGGTGTTCTGAGCATACTTAGGAATCACCCAGCCATCAAACCATACGTTTGAACCTTCTTCAGGAACGATGTAGTCAAGGACAACGTCCATCTCTGCTGCCTCTTCAATGGCAAACTGAGCATCGCCTGACCATGAAAGGTTCAACCATGCCTTACCCTTGGTCATCTCTTCCTTACCGAAGTCCACTTCCCAACCGGTAATCTGTTTTTTAGCTCCCAACAGTACTTTCTTAACAGCATCAACGCGCTCTTGGGTGATGTTCTTCACGAGGTCGTCGCGAGTCACCTCACCTGATACTATTTGGTCGCGGTAAGCATAGAGAACGATTACAGAATATACATCGCGGAATGCATCCTTCATGAGGATACGATTTTCGAACTTAGGATTCAGAAGTGCGGCCCATGATTGCAGGTCTTCTGCCTCTACGTGTTGTGGGTTGTAGATAAAACCGGTAGTACCCCACATATAGCCTGCGGTGTAATCACTTACATTTACACTTGCATTGGGCGCCATTTGCTGGAATTTGTCCACAACGAAAGGTGCTACGTTGTTGAAGTAGAAGATAGAATCAGGAATTATTTCCTTTTGAATAGGCAACAACAGGTTCTCTTTCAGCATGCGCTCGATGATGTACTCTGAAGGGCAGAAAACATCATAGTCTTCCTTTCCAATCTCAATCTTGGTCAAAGCTGTTTCGTTGATATCAAAGGTCTCATAGATAATCTCAACCTTCTCACCGGTCTGCTCGAAATACCATTGTTCAAAACTTTCTTTTACATCTTCGTTGATGTAGTCTGCCCAGTTCAGCACCTTGAGTTGGTGTGCACGGTCATTGTTGCTACATGAGGCGAACGCAAGTGCCATCAAGGCGATTGCGAAAAAAACGGAAATCTTTTTCATTTCTTAAAAATAATAGAATAGGTAAAATGTTGTTATTTATTTTGTCTTTTCTTGCGAATATTGATATAGATGAGAATACTCAGTAATACCAGAAGAATGAGGGAGAAAAGTGGTCGCAACTCCGGTGTAAGGCCTCCTTTACGCGCATCTGCATAGATAAAGGTGGACAATGTCTCCAATCCACCGCTACCTTTGGTGAAGAATGTTACTCCGAAATCATCTACCGACAGGGTTAATGCCAACACGAAACCGGAAAGCATGCCGGGCCACAACTCTGGAACAAGTACTTTTCTAAGAGCCAGGAATGGTGTAGCGCCCAGATCCAAGGCGGCTTCGTAGATGTTGGGATTCATGCCGCTGAGTCGTGGCAGAACGGACAATACTACGTAAGGCGTGCAGAAAACGATATGGGCGATGCAAACGGTGACGAATCCTTGCGTTACTCCCAATGCTACGAAGAGCAAGAAAAGGGAGATACCGGTGATGATGTCCGGGTTAATCATCGGGACGCTGTTTAGGAAGGTAACGGCCTTGCGCTGGCGTGCACGCATATTGTAGATACCAATAGCGGCCAATGTACCCAAAATTGTCGATGAAAAGGCCGCAATCAGTGCTATCAGTACGGTATTGATGATGGCGCTATTGAGGGCAGTTCCACCTTTCCCGGAGAAGAGATTGAGGTACAATTGTCCCGAAAATCCTGTCCAGTTTCCAAAGACTTTGCTCTCGGTAAACGAATAGACCAAAATGAGAATGATAGGAGCATAGAGCACCAATAACAGAATCCAGAGGTATGATTGAGAAATCAGATGACGGCGTTGATTAGCACGTTTTCTTCGGATGGTTTCACGCTGAACGGAGGTCATCGTTTTCTCGTCTCGCCTGTTTTTGATGGTGAAAAATAGGTATGCGAGCAGCGCCAACAACAATACTGCGGCCGATCCCCAGTAGAGATAGGTGAGCAGAAGCGATGGAGGAGTGGTCTGTGTGCGCAGATAGTTCTCCATCGCATCGTAGGCATTATTGCGTGTAGCACGCTTTTGCGCATTCTTGATTTCTTTGTTGTTTCGCCAAAGAACCAACGATGTCATTTCTCCGTTCTCTGCTTCAACCTGAAAACTATAGACGCTGTCAAATGCAGCGAGCAGGTCGGCTTCGCCAAACGCAGCAGAAGATACGATGAAATCGGCTGTTTTGTATGGTAAACTATCGGCTTCACTGCCCATCAGAATGATATGGGGTTGTACGTTGACTTTTTCGCCCAACAGAGGGTTGGGAATGGAGTCAAGCAATGCTGTTTTCTGATTGGTAAGTACTCTTAATTCAAACGAGAGGTTGGTTTGAGCACATACCATGAGAGAGAGCATCAAGGTCAAGCAGATGCTGAGATTCCTTCTTATCATATCAAACCTCCTTTCTCGCCTTCTTCGTCGCCTCCGAAGAAACTGGTGATACCTATGATTACCAACAAGATGAGCGACAACATCGCACCATAGTTGAGCAAGTCGCTCGTGGTGATGTAATCCTGAATGAGTGAACCGAACAACTTAATGTTGTTATGAGTGAGAAGTTCGGCAATTGCAAACGTAGAAACGGTAGGCATGAATACCATGACGATACCACTGTAAATGCCCGGCATACTCAGTGGAAGTACCACCTTTCGGAAACATTTGGCTCGATTGGCACCCAAATCCTGTGCAGCCTCAATAAGGGAATAATCCATTTTCTGAAGGGTGTTGTAGATTGGGTAAATCATGAAGGGCAGGTAGTCATAACACAAGCCAAAAAGTAGCGCTCCTTCGCCCAATGGAATACCAACCATGTTGAATAATTCTACGGTGGCAACGGTACGCAACAGGAAATTGATCCACATTGGCATGATGAACAAGATTGCCAATGTTTGTGGTGTGCGGAACTCTTTCATCGCCATAATATACGCTGCCGGGTAGCCCAGAAGCAAACAAATGATGGTATTTAAAACAGCGATGAAAACGGAGTAAAGAAAGGTACTGATGGCTTCGGACTGAGTGAAAAACTTCACCAGATTCTGAATCGTGAAGGAGCCATGGTTGTCGGTGAACGCAAAATATGCAATCAAAACCAATGGCAGCACCACAAACAGCCCCAGAAACAGTACATACGGCCATGCCCAAGTACGGCGTGAAGATGCTATATCAGAAAGCTTTTTCATTTTCATTCAAAACAAAAAGTAAATAACTGTCTGATTCATCAGGCTTTCTTCACACGAATATCTTTTGCAGAGATAACGACACCTACGCGGTCGCCATCATCCCAAACATCGTTGGTGTTAACTTCGATGTCATTGCCTTCGTCGGTGCGGATGGTCAAGTGATAGTGATCACCCTTATACAAGATGAAATGCACTTCACCGGTCAGGGTTCCCTCTTCCTCGTAGTCTTGCAAATCCACGTCGGCAAACTCCACTTCGACTTGCACTTTGTCGCCTACTTCAAACTGAGCAGCAACTTCTGGCAGGATATCCCAATCTGCATCAAGGAATGACACCTTATTATTTTTAAGGATTTCGCCTTCATAAGTATTGAACAAGCGTTCCTTTTTCATGATTTGGATGTCCTCCGGTTTTACCAGCATACCGACCTCGCGGCCGGGTAAGAACTCGTGGTAATCCTGAATGAGAAACTCAAATCCGTCTGGTGTCAAGACGCGCATTTCATAGTGTACGCCCTTGAAAATACAAGTTTGTACAGTGCCCCGCAGTTGGCCCTTTTCGGGATTATCCAGCAGGTAAATATCTTCGGGACGAACCACTACATCTACGGGTTGGTTTTCGCCAAATCCCTCGTCAATGCAGTCAAAATCATGACCGCAGAAACGCACTCTCTTGTCGCAAATCATGGTGCCGGAAAGAATGTTACTTTCCCCGATGAAATCGGCAACAAAGCAGTTGATTGGTTCGTTATATATATCGGTAGGTGTGCCAATCTGCTGGATTTCACCTTCGCTCATCACTACCACGCGATCGCTGAGTGTCAGCGCTTCTTCCTGATCGTGGGTGACATAGATGAATGTGATGCCCATCTCTTTGTGCAACTGCTTCAATTCGATTTGCATGTCATGACGCATTTTCAGGTCTAATGCAGAGAGGGGTTCATCGAGCAGTAGCACTTCTGGCTGATTGACAATGGCGCGAGCTATGGCCACACGTTGTTGTTGACCACCTGACAGGGTGTTCACTTCGCGCTCTTCGTAGCCGGTCAAATTGGCCATTTTCAGTGCTGTGCGCACTTTTTTGGCAATCAGACTCTTCTCCAGCTTCTTCATTTTCAAGCCGAAGGCCACGTTTTCAAATACATTCAAATGGGGGAATAGGGCGTATTTCTGAAAAACCGTATTGACGGGACGCTTATACGGCGGCGTCTGCGTGACGTCTTCACCCTTGAGGAGAATATCTCCTGATGAGGCCACTTGAAATCCGGCGATACAACGCAATAAGGTTGTTTTACCACAGCCGGAAGGGCCTAAAATCGTTACAAACTCGCCTTTCTTTATCGAAAGACTTACATTGTTGAGGGCAAATTTACCATCTTCAAATTGCTTAGAGACGTTTTTTACCTCGATAATGTACTCGCCCTGAGCCTGAGGCCCTTGCGCGAGAATCTCCTCCTGGGAGACCTTAGAGTTTTGCATTCTTCCTATGGAACAGTAAAATGAAACATAAAAAATTAATTAGTGGTGTTCGATAATTGAAACAGACTGCAAAGGTACAACTTTTTTCCAAAACTGCAAAAAAAAATGCAATAATTTTATAAAATGAGATACATTATATTGCATATTTGTTAAAAAAGTAGTATCTTTGCGCACGAATTTAACTTAAAAATCTTGTGTTATCCCCGTTTTGTGGATTTTGATTTATGAAAAACAAAGTATATTCGATTGTTAACATCCTTTTGGGAATGATCATTTCTTTTTTGGGCATAGGGTGCTCTACTCAGAAAAAGCTGGCCAAAGAGGGACAAAAATTTCAATCTAATGAAAAGATAGGTCACGAACCCAAACTGCTCGTCAAATATGGTGTTCCGGGAGCGACATATAGGGTATCTCCCATTCAGGAAAATGATACAGTAATCGGTATTCCTCAAGAGCGGATAGATAGTGTTTCCCAGATTAAACTCAAGTATGGTGTCCCACCTACTGCATTTAGGATTGAATCCATTGAGGAGACTGATTCTTTATCCACTGCAAAAGAATAATCTTTACCCAATTGGTTTGTCATGAAACTGAAACTGCGTCTGGCTTTGGAATTGGAGCGTTGGCGACGTCATAACCTCAAGGAGTTGCATCCTCTCAAACAATTGTTTTGGGAATCCACGTTGCGATGCAATGTACATTGTCTGCATTGCGGAAGTGATTGTGTAGCTTCTGTGACGCAGCCTGATATGCCGATGGCTGATTTCCTCAAAGTGATTGACGAGGAAGTGCTGCCACATGTGGATCCTCATCAGGTTATGATTGTCATATCGGGTGGCGAACCTACCATGCGTCGTGATCTTGAGACGATAGGTGAGGAATTACACAAAAG
Source organism: Paludibacteraceae bacterium (assembly GCA_024399615.1). Lineage (GTDB taxonomy): Bacteria > Bacteroidota > Bacteroidia > Bacteroidales > Paludibacteraceae > Colicola. The sequence continues at coordinate 10,181 of JAKSNQ010000003.1, forward strand.
AGGGTTTCCGTGGGGAATGGTGACGAATGGCGTAGCTTTGACTGAGGAGCGTTTTCGCGCATTGCGCAAAGCGGGTATGCGCTCCATGACTGTGAGTTTGGATGGGTTGGAGGAAGAGCATAACTGGATGCGCGGTTCGAAACATGCATTTGCTGGCGCCACTCGTGCCATTCGTTTGGCAGCAGCAGATAGGACGCTGGTATGGGATGTGGTAACTTGTGTGAATCGACGTAATATCCATCATCTCGATCAGATTCGTGATTATCTGTTATCTTTGGGATGCCATAATTGGCGCTTGTTTGGTATTGACCCGATGGGGCGAGCCAAAGATAATCCCGAACTGTTGCTGACGGATGCTGAGTTTCGACAATTACTTGATTATATTGCGCTGCAGCGTCAGGAGGGACGGGTTCATGCTTCCTATTCGTGTGAAGGCTTTTTGGCCGATTATGAAGGTGAAGTACGCGACCATTTGTATCATTGCGCAGCCGGCATCAGTGTAGCATCCATCTTAATTGATGGAAACATATCGGCATGCACTTCGATTCGAGGTAAGTATTATCAGGGAAATATCTATCAAGACCATTTTTGGCAGGTTTGGGAAGACGGATTTCAGTCTTATCGTCATCGTGAGTGGATGAAGGAGTTGGAGCCATGTAAGGATTGCAAGGCATGGCGTTTTTGCGAAGGAAATGGTATGCACCTGCGACGCGAAGACGGGTCGCTCATGCTATGTCATCTTCACCGAATACAAGGGGGGAAATAGTCCCGCAAGACTGTGACTACAAAAAAGAATCAGCAACGAATGTAACGATTTGGAAACAAAACAAAATTGAGATAAAATGAAAAAACAAATTGCATGTATGGTATTATTGGCTACTTTGGTTAGCTGCTCAACCGAAAAACCTCAGTATGCATCCGTAGATGAGTATCCTTCTCCTAAGGGCTCGCTCAACGAGATGACGTATTCACCTAAGCAAACGCAGTTTCAGGTATGGAGTCCAAATGCTGAGGCGGTCTATCTGAACCTTTACGCAGATGCTGTGTCGGCAGAGGCGTTGTCACGCACTCCGATGAAGCGCCAGAAAGATGGCACTTGGACTGTCAGCCTTGATGGCGATCATCAGGGACAGTTCTACACTTTTTCCGTTACCGATAACAGTACGCAATGGCAACTGCAGGAAACTCCTGGTATCTTTGCCAAAGCCGTAGGAATTAACGGCCGTCGAGGTGCTATTATTGACCTCCGCGCTACAGATCCAGAGGGTTGGGCTGAAGACAGACGACCTGCTTTTGCCGGGGCTCAGGATGCTATTATTTATGAGATGCACCATCGCGATATGACCATTCATCCATCGGCAGGAGTGGCACATCCGGGGAAATTCCTTGCTTATACCGAGGAGGGAACGACTTCACCGGAAGGCCTGGCTACTGGTATTGATCACTTGAAAGAATTGGGTATCACCCACGTGCAGATTCTTCCCTCTTATGACTTCGGTTCTATCGATGAAAACGGGGCTTCTGATGAAGCTACGGTATTAGAGTCGGGTGCCGCTGCTGGTGGCTCTTACAATTGGGGTTACGATCCGTTGAACTATAATACTCCGGAAGGTTCGTATAGTACCGATCCAACCGATCCGGCTTGTCGTATTCGTGAAATGAAACAGATGATACAGGCTCTTCACAAGGCCGGCATTCGTGTCATCATGGATGTGGTTTACAACCATACCTATGATGTAGCGGCATCCAATTTTACTAATACCTGCCCGGGATATTTCTATCGCACTACGCCCGAAGGAAATCTGGGCAACGCTTCCGGTTGTGGCAACGAAACGGCTTCAGATCGCCCTGTGATGCGCCAGTTTATTTTGGAATCCATTCGTTATTGGGTTGAGGAATATCATGTGGATGGTTTCCGCTTTGACTTGATGGGTATTCACGATGTGGAGACGATGAATGCTGTGCGCAAATATCTCGATGAAAAGGGTGAAAACCTCTTGTTATATGGTGAAGGTTGGACGGCTGGCAGCACTCAGATTCCTGCTGAGCAATGTGCGGTGAAAGTGAACGTTCCATCCATGCCGGGCATTGGCGCCTTTTGCGATGACATGCGCGATGCGTTACGTGGACCGTTCTCTGATGATCATCAGGGCGCTTTCCTTGCTGGGCTGCCGGGCAACGAAGAGAGCATTCGTTTCGGTATAGCAGGTTGTATTGATCATCCGGAGATAGAGGTGACCAAGGTTAATTATTCAAAGGCTGCATGGTGCGCTGAACCAACTCAGTGTTTGGCATACGTGAGTTGCCACGATGATATGATGCTGACCGATCGCCTGATGGCCAGTGTTGATCTCAAACCGGGTGAATTGGAGCGTTTGGATAAACTGGCACAATCGGCGGTGTTGACTTCGCAAGGTATGGCATTCATTTGGTGTGGCGAAGAGATTGCGCGCAATAAAAAAGGTGTACATAATTCGTTCTGTAGTCCTGATTCCATCAATGCGATTGATTGGTCACTCAAGGCCAAGAACATAGATTTGTTCAATTATTACAAGGGGATGATTGCTTTGCGTAAAGCACACCCTGCGTTCCACATGGGGTCGGCTGATCTTGTTCGTGAGCATCTGCACTTCCTCGATACGCCTGATTGTGTAGTGGCTTATCGCATTACCGATGCACCTAACGATGAATGGAAGGATGTTATCGTGGTACTGAATGCTCTTCGTGAGGAATATCGATTCACTTTGCCTGCCGGCAGTTGGACGATTGCCGTGGGCGACGGACGTATTGCTAAAGAACCATTCACCATCACGGGTGATGGCTCTGCTCAAATAGATGTGCCGGCGCAATCCGCTTTAATTGTACATCAGTAATCCTCATCCATATTTTTGCAACTTGCATCTGTGATTGGGTTGTTTCGCAAAGCCTGATTTATTGACTCGGGTGATACAATAACTTCACAGAACGAAGAACTCAGGAACCGCATCTTTGATGTTGGTTCCTGAGTTCTGTTAAACGGAATGGTTCTTTAACTTATTTGTTAATTTTTTAACTTATTTGTTAATTTTTGTGGACGTTCGGGTTTGTTTTTTACCCCCTTCCATATCATCTTTCCTCTGTTTTGTGGCTGTTTATTTGGTATTTTTGCCGTGATTCTGTGCCGATTACTTGCTATTTCCCCTTATTCTCCCCTAAGACTCCCCTGGGAGATCCCTAAGGTAGTTAGCAGAGCTCTAGCAAACCTCCAGCAAAGCTCTAGCAAACCTTGTAACATTTTTGTTAACTCGTTAGAACGATATTGACTGAAGGCGCACTATAGTAGTTCTGCTAAAAAATAGTAGGTCATAAGGCCGGAGCAGGTGAGTTTGAGGACTGTACCGAAAATGAGTCCTAAAAAAGCGCCGAAACCGGATTTTATGGCGGCCCAACCATTGGCGCCTCCTAAAAGTTCGAAAACGACGGCACCTGCAAACGGAAGTAGAACTACGTTCCATGGACCGGTGAAAAGTCCAATCAGTAGTCCGATGGTGGCACCCCATACGGCGCGTTTGGAACCGCCGGTACGTTTGGTAAACCATGCCGGAGCAAAGGTGTCGATGAGTGTTACAACCGCGGTGACAATACCCCAGATAATCAGGAATCGCCATGAAAAAGGAGTAGGATCGGTTAGTTGCAAGCACCATAAGCCGGCGTACGACAAGGGTACACCTGGCAAAGCAGGCACCACACAACCGATGATGCCTACTGCCATGAAGATGGCTCCTGTTATAATCAGAAAAATGTCGATCAAAGCGCTACAAAAATAGTCTGTACGGAGTTGGCTGGTGCTGTTACGTCAGCCACATATTCGCCTATCTGCAAGTTAAAAGTGATGGCATCTTTAGCGGTGTTGAGCATATTGATGGCATACGAACCATCCGCTTTTTGTACTGCGCAGATATGCAGGTTCTCGTGATTGGACTCGCTGATACCCAAGACTACATCGCCTGGACGCATTGAAAGGCTGAACTGCTTGAGCGCATAGTAATAAGGTGTGAAGTAAGTGATGCCCTGTTGGTAATCAATCATGACAGGTGCTGCTGCAAAATTGCTGACGTGGTTAGGACCACCTATCGAGTCCAGCACGATGTTCCAATCGATGAAACCGGTCATCCAGTGGTTCATACCATCGATGATATAGCTGGCATAACGATGCACCGCTGAGTAGGCGGGGTGCAGTTCTGGCCAGAAGGGAGTTGAGTAGGCCCAATCGGTAGCCTCGTTATTCCACCAGAAACTGTCGTTGTTGAACCAGCCGGACTCGGTGAATCCTACTGGATCAGTCACACCGGGCCATGCTGGGCAGCCAAGGTTGTCGATACAACCCTCGGTGTGAAGGAGTGACTTTTCCGGGTACAATGCATGGATTGAATCGAGCACGTTGGGGAAACAACTGAAGGTGCTGCCATACCAATGCAAAGCCATACCATGGGTATAGTTGTTGGCTTGCTCATCGCCATAGATTGCTGCTGTGTAGGGACCCATCTCGAAAGTGTTCTGATCGAAGCCCAAAATCTTGACATTGTCAAATCCACGAGCATGTAGTGTAGGACCCAGATATTTGCCGATGAAATCGGCCTCTACTGCAGGTGGAAAATCCATGCTCTCCCATCCACCGTCGTTGCCCATCGGTTCATTTACTGGAGTAAGGGCCCAGCATTCGATACCCTCTTGGCGATACGCTTCAAGAAAGCGAACCAAGTAGTCGGCATAGGTCTGGTAGTACTCAGGAAGGAGTGCGCCACCACGGCTTACACCATTCTCGCGCTCGTAGTATTTGTGGTTATCTTTCATCCATGCTGGTGCCGTCCAGGTGTTGGCTACGATACGGTAAGTTTGATCGGTTTGTGCCTGCTTGATAGCATACACATCTTTCATGAGATGATAGAGATCGTAGTGCTCATCTACTACCTGTGGATAGAGGGCTTTGCTGAAACCTTCTTTATCGCGGTCAAGAGTGAATGAGGCGAGTTCTACGTCGTTCTCTGCTTCGGCTAACGAGTACTTGCCCTCAACCGAGAAGTCGCTTGCGCCTATCTGGGTACGGACCATAGAAAAGTTGGCTCCTTCTTCGGAAAAGAGTTCGTGGAGAATAGCCTTGCGTTCTGCTGGATCGATGCTGGCCAGAACGAAAGCGGACGACTCGGTTAGAGATCCGCCGAAACCCTCGATGGTCTGACGCTTTTCATTTGGGTTAACCACAATGGCATCCGTTACGCTTGCCTTGCGGAACGAAATGTTGTTTACGTTTTCGCACTTGTGCCCTGATTCGTCGGTGAGGAGGACACGTGATGATTGCACTTGGCTACATGCGCCCAGGCTTAAAAACATAGTCGCTAATGCCAAATAATGGATGGATGTTTTCATTATTTGATAAAATTTATTATTTTACATGTAAATAGGGTACATTGATGACAGCGATAAGCAGTAGCTCCAGCGCTCCCTGGTAGTGAAGAGTTTGTAGCACATCACTTAACTATTGCGATACGCCTTAGGCGTAAGACCTACGTGTGTTTTGAAAAAACGATTGAAAAAAGCCACATTATCAAAGCCCAATGACAAGGCAATTTCCTTTACTTGCTGATTGGATATCTTCAGCTGCGCCTTTGCATCGGTGATGATGGCATCCACAATCAGTTCGCTGGCCGGTTTGCCTGAGACCGCTTTGATGGTGGAGCATAAATGTGGCAGCGTGAGGCGCATGGCCTCTGCGTAGTCAGAAACGTGATGCCACTCATGATAGTGCTTAATCACAAGAGAACTATACTCTTGTAGAATCTCGGTACGGCGATCTTGTGGCAGGGTTGGCGCCTCGAAATGTTTTTTGACATACTCGATATACGTACTCTTAAAGAGCGAATAGAGCAGACCTACGTTTTGCTTAGTCAGCATCGATGGACGCGTGTTCTGCGCTTTCATAACCAACTCGTATGCCCCCTTGATTACCTCACCATGGCTCTCCTCGAAATGCAGCACCGGACGGAAATAGTTCAACTGGGTCATGGTGCTGGGGGTTGAGTAGGCGTTTTTCTCGAGGAAACTATTGGAGAAAATCATGTAGTAGATTTGTGCATCCTCGGTAAACTCTTGTATGAGGAAGAAACTGCCGGGCTGCAAGAGGAGAAAGTCGCCGGCGTGAAAATGGTAGTCGGTAATGTCGATAGTCGCCTTGGCCGAACCGCGTAGTAAGTACGCATATACGCCGCACATGATTTTACATGGAAAGCGACCATACTCGTTGAGAATCTTTCCAGAGGCCTCGCCTACCAGATAATCGATGGGGCAATCCACCGCAGGTATTTGGTTGTTGTCTGACATAATATAGGGGGTGATGAGGTGATTGTATTAGTTTATATAGGGGGTATATTGGCTCTCCGCATGTGAGAATTTCCCTATGGTGGTTGTATTCGTGTGCAAAGATATAAAAAAAAACTGACAAAACCACACTTTTGTCAAAAAAAATGTCTTTTTTACTAAAAAATAGGTAAAATTTTAAGATTTCTATTAAAATAAGCAACAAACAATCATATTTTATTCCTTTTTTCGCTTTTTGTTCATAACCCTAGATGTAGCCTGAAGCGAATGGCCCATAAGGCGGCCGAGTTGTCATCACGATGGGTGAGTCGCCATACGGAATACACATCGGCGATACGCAGTATGTTGCCCAATCCTACACCCACTTCAAGGTATGGAACTTGTAGCGACTGTGTCGCCGTATTCGCCGGTAATGGAAGTACCGACGCGTGTTTGGAACTGAGCCCTCCATATGCGATTTTAGCCTCTACCAGTTCGTGTAGTCGGATATAACGCACACCGGGTATTTGATTGAAAAGGATGCCTCGTCCGTCCCAGTTGAGATGAAGCAGTAGGTAGCGGTCTGCCATGTATTGATACTGATTCATCAGGGTAAAACGTTCTGCCGCATAGGTCACGCCTTGGTTACCATTCATGATGGCTAACAATGGGTAAGGAACTTGCCCCAATATCAAGCCTGCCTCGGCCAAATAGGATAGTTGCCCCGCCATGCCTAATGCTACATCTTGTCGAACCATGCATTTGATGTTCCCATACATGTGATAATCGCCTTCTGTATTCGTTCCTTGACGCATGGTATAACTCCCTATTTCGGCACCTAAATATACCGTTGGAAACGAGGAAAAAAGGTGGTATCGACGCATGTAGAAATCGGAAACCTGCTCATGCCAACTCAGGCGTATCATGGCCTGTAGCGAACTGTAACCAAACGACGGCATGTCGTAGTAGTGATAGTTGGTCGGGTCGCCATATCCCTGCTGTCCCAGTTGCACAGAAAATTGTGTCTCTACCGCAGGCTGTGCCCCATCACTACTGCGCCAGTCATTTTCGGTGTAGAATCGCACCTCGCGTCGTCGAGCCGCCGATGATACTGCGGTTTCGGGATGGTAATAGACGCTGTTGAGCACAAAACTGGTGAAATGCAGGTTCTGGCCGGAGAGACTGTTTTCAAACTTGAGCGCATCCATGGTCGACACCTCGGTTTGGATATAATCGTCTGAGCAGACAAGACCAGCTACATGTCGTCGTGAGGTTGGTAAATCGACCAGTAGCTCTGCTCGGTATTTTATCGCACGATCACGCAAACCATATCCGATGTACCCACCTAACGCTACGTGTTGCCACAATGTTTGGTTGGTACGAAAAGGTAAGCCCATATGTAATCCCTCCCAGCGGGAATAACCCACTATGTTGGCGATGTTACCGATGTCCACTACTGTGCCTGTGGGCATGTAGCCGGTATAGGCTGTTTGTGCTACCCATCTGGCCACCTTGTATAGTGGCATATCCATTATCGATTGCTGTGCAGATGTTACGATGGAATCGGGAATATTTGGTGTCAATGGCTTGGGCTTGCGATAATCAAGAAAAGCACTTATGGTTGGGTCGGATGCCAATAGGGTGTCAGGTAGTGAGTTGGTCGATGAAATGGAGCTGTTCTTAGCTTTTCCTACACGTGTGACAAGTAGTGAAGGAAAGATATGATTGGTGTCAGCCTTGACACTTATTTCCATCAAGGCAGAGATTTGTTCCCGTATCAAATCAGATGCCGGACCATACTCGGCATCGTACTGCATGGCTGTGAGGTAATTGATATTTGCCTCGCGAGGCATCGTAGCGTTTATTCGGCGCAATGCACAAGTGGCGGAGTCTATTTCCAGCACGCCCGATAGGGTTGGATTGAACGTGTTCTTGGGCAGGAAATGGACTCGGTAGTGCTTTTCTGTTTGTTCTCCGTACCGAATGACGGTTGAGTCCAGAAGATAGAAATGGTAAAACGTGTTGGCCGAAGCGGCCAAAGGTGAAAGGAATGTGCTCGAGAGAATAGGTATGTTACTTTGATAGAAATTAAGGTGCTCAGGCAACGCAATCATATACTGTTCGTAACCCTGTTCTGGCAGCGGTAAGAGGTATGTGGAATCGGCCATTTGTACCATGCCTTCTTCCATGTTGTGCCATAGACGTTTGCGCAAGTGTCGCGCTTGTATGTCTGAGATGAAATGGTGATTGGTGGACGTCCATTTGCCTACGGCAATATCGTTGGTTTGCCTGCGGGCGCGTACATTTGCCATGAGGGCAAGAGCGGGATTGCTGCCGGGCATTGCTATTGCTTCGGTTAGCGCATAGACCCGCTCTTCCATTACGACTTCGAGACCCGCCATTGCGCCTGGGACTATTTCATAGGTCTGTGATTGATAACCGATGGCTGTAAAGACCAACTTGGCTTTGCTCTGCATATCCACGTGCAGATGAAAAAAACCTTCATCATTGCTGGTCGTGCCGATCTTGGTGCCACGAAAATAAATCTGTACATTCGATAGGGGTTGTCCCGTGCCGGCATCGTGTATTGTGCCTACGATACGTGTCTCCACGGCCCATACAGGCAGGAGTGAGAGCAGTAATATGATGAGCAGGCACAACTGTTTCATGGTGTGGCGAATAATAAAAGGCCACCTGAGGGGTAGCCTTTTATTGATAACTCAAGTGGAGAGAAAAGATGTTTCTGATTAGAGAGCCAACTTAGCGCCAGCCTTGAATTTAACGGTCTTTTTAGCTTCGATTTGAATCTTCTGCTTGGTTGCAGGATTGATACCTTCGTGAGCAGCTACTTCCTTAACGGTGAATGAGCCGAAACCAAGGATCTGTACGTTCTCGCCAGCCTTCAAAGCGCCTTCGATAGCAGCGAAAGTAGCGTCAACTGCAGCAGCTGCAGCAACTTTTGAAATCTCAGCCTTAGCTGCAACGGCAGCTACGAGTTCTGTCTTGTTCATAATAAAAGGTGTATTTAGTTGTTAGTAATCGGCGTCTAATATAGGTGGATAAACTACCCATTTTGACAAAAAATGCGTGCAAAGGTAATAATATTTATTGAAATACCAAACAAAAATTCAAAAAAAAATAAAAAAACCGGTCTTTTTTGCCATTTTTTTAGAAAAAGAATGGTTTTTGTATTGTAATTCAACGGATTTATAGTAATTTTGCATTGTTATGAATATGCTTCAACGTTTTTGGGATATGACTCCCGTGGTAACGCGCAATCTATTGGCCAGTACAGCAGTAGTGGGGTTTGCGCAGTGGGTTCTGGCTCGCATGGGTTTGGACCTGGTTAATCTGTTTGGATTGGTGAGTTGGAATTACTCGATGTTTTCCTTGTCTGGCCGTTCGTTTCACTTGTGGCAATTGATTACGTATATGTTTCTGCACCAGGGAATGGGCCATTGGTTTTGCAACATGTTGGCGGTCTGGATGTTCGGCATGGTGATAGAGCGTGAATGGGGATGGCAGAAGTATCTGACCTATTACTTGATATGTGGTATTGGCGCCGGCTTGGTACAGCAGTTGGTTTGGATGCTGGTGTATCCTGGTTGGCCATGTGTAACGATAGGCGCATCAGGGGCTGTGTTTGGTATTCTGTTGGCTTTTGCATGGCTTTTCCCGGAACAAAAGATGTTTCTTTTCTTGGTGCCAATACCTATTCCATCACGTGTATTTGTCGGTCTGTATGCACTTATCGAATTAGGTAGTGGTGTGGCAAATTTTGCCGGTGATAACGTGGCTCATTTCGCCCATTTGGGTGGTATGCTGGTGGGAGCTGCCCTTATTTATTATTGGAAAAAGAAAGGTAATCGCCCCAATAAAGGTGATAATAGTCGATTCCGAACCTACGAGTCGAAAGACTTCAGCAATTATCACTACAAAGACCCGGTTTGATTTTTTTAGAACGTTCCTTTTGTCGATTAATATGAGATAGGGAATTATTTTGGCACAAAAATATACAAATAAGGTTGTAGCTTTTCTCCACTCGATGGGGCATGTGGTTTGGCTGGGTCTGAACCTCATTGTTGTTGTTTGCCTGCTCTTGGCGGACATTTGTGTTGTAATCAATCCTGCCAAGGTTGCCTTACCCGCGTTGATGGGATTGGGCTTTGAGTATCTGGTATGGATAAACCTGCTGTTTGCCTTTTCGTGGTTGTTTTCGCATCGTAAGTCTTGGTGTAGTATCAGCTTCTTGGCGCTGGTCCTATCGGCAAGTGGACTGCTTTCCACCTATAGCCATCATTCTGAGGCCAACGGTGATGATTATGCGCATCGGCTCAAGATTGTGACATATAACACGCATCAGACGCAACAACTTCGCAAGGCGAAGCAAAACGATGTTTTGCGCTATCTCAAGGAGTCGGGGGCTGATATACTCTTTCTGCAGGAGTATGAGGTGCGCTCCAATCCTAATTATCTCACTTTTGCTGAGGCAAAGAACTACCTGAAGAAGGAATACCCATATACTTATTTCGATTTTGCTATCCATAATATGAAGCGTCAGTATGGGTTGGCTATTTATAGCAAATATCCCCTTATTAACAAGGAGACGATACGCTACGCAAGTCGTGCCAATATTAGCGACCATTGTGATGTAATCGTACATGGTGATACGATTCGACTCTTCAATAATCATCTGGAGAGCAATCGTTTCACGCATCAGGATTGGGAAGATCAGGATAGTGCAGCCGTTCGGCTGGTGCAGAAAATGGAGAAAGCGTACCAGTATCGTGCTGCGGAAGTCAAGGAGGTCAGTTCGTCAATTCGTCAGTCGCCCTATCCGGTAATCGTTGCCGGTGACCTTAACGATGTCCCCCTCAGTTATACCTATCATAATATGTCACGCGGGTTGCGCGATTGTGGCTTGTATGGCAGTTGGTTGAAGAAAGGGCACACGTTTATCCGTGGACATTATTTGCATGCAGGCATTCGTATAGACTATATTTTTTGTAGTCCGATGTTTCATGTTCTTCGAACCGTTACCGACACCGGCGCTCAGTCGTTTGGTGTTCCCTATAGCGACCATTACCCTGTAGTTACCGAGATAGCCTGGTAACTATTGTCTTATGGAAGTATTTATCGACGTCATATTGCCTTTGGCAGTTGCGCAGACCTATACCTATCGTGTGCCGGATGCCTCTCCTGTCAGTGTGCAGGTTGGCATGCGTGTGCTTGTGCCTTTTGGCAAGCGTAAAGTGCATACGGCCATCGTTTGCTCTATCCGTACTGACATTGTTACCCCACCGGAAGGGGGTATCATTAAGGATATATTCTGCTTTTTGGAGAACGTGCCGTTGGTGACACCTCACCAATTACGGCTGTGGCAATGGATTAGCCAATACTATATGTGTACTCTCGGTGAGGTGATGCGCGCGGCATTGCCTACGGCACTCAAACCCGAGAGCGAAACCAAGGTGATGCTCAATCCTGATTTTCATGCTACGATGGCCTTACCGCAGTTGCAGCAACACCTCTTGGATGTGCTCAGTGATGGCAAACCCAAAAATATTGATGAGATTACTCGCCTTCTCGATATCCGTACTGCCCTGCCTTCAATCAATGTCCTACTGGACATGGGAGCCATCTGTGTGGAGGAACATGTGGAAGAACGATATGCTCCCAAGACGCAACATGTCATCCGATTGGTGGCCGATTTTCAGATGCCGACCAACCTCACCGACAAGCAGCAGACACTGCTGCGCACATTTGTTGAGGCAGAGGAGGAGACACTGCCACGACACGAATTGCTCAAGCGTTCGGGATGCTCGGCGGCAATTCTTAAGGCGCTGGTTGATAAGGGTGTTTTTGTCGATGAAATCGAACAAATCAGTCGATTACAGCCTCTTTGTCAAACGTCTTTTTCTGCCTTGCATCCACTCAATGATGCACAGCAAACGGCCCTCGATGAGATACATCATTCGTTTCTGACTCACAACACCACTCTTTTACATGGTGTCACTTCTTCAGGCAAGACGGAGGTGTATATGCATTTGATTCAAGAGGCCATTGACCGTGGCCAACAGGTGTTGTATTTGGTGCCAGAGATTGCTCTTACGACCCAGTTAACAGACCGTCTGCGTCGCGTTTTTGGCGACCGTCTGGGCGTCTATCACTCGAAATTCTCAGATCAGGAACGTGTTGAGATATATCGCGATGTGCTTTTTCAGCAACATTACGACGTCATTATTGGCGTACGTTCATCGCTGTTCCTCCCCTTTAGTCGCCTGGGACTCATTATCATGGACGAAGAGCATGATGCCTCGTATAAGCAACAGGATCCAGCTCCTCGTTACCATGCCAGAAGTGTGGCCATCATGTTGGCATCGTATTTCGGAGCCAAGACTCTTTTGGGAACGGCTACCCCTGCTGTTGAGACCTATTTCAATGCGCAGCAAGGCAAGTTTGGGTTGGTGACATTGACGCAGCGCTACCGTGGTTTGTCTTTGCCGACCATTCAATTGGTGGATATCAAGGAGCATCGACGACGCAAACAGATGATAGGCCATTTCTCTGCGCAATTGGTGGATAGCATGCGAGTTGAACTTGGGAAAGGGAAACAGGTGATTATCTTCCAGAATCGTCGAGGGTACGCCAACTATGTCGAGTGCCGCAGCTGTGGCTATGTGCCTAAGTGCGTCAATTGTGATGTGTCGCTAACCGAGCATCGTTTCAGTCGCACCCTCTCATGTCACTATTGTGGTTATACCATCCCTATCCCTGCTGTTTGTCCCAACTGTGAGCAATCTCAGTCGTTTGTTGATAGTGGTTTCGGTACCGAGATGATTGAAGACGAAGTGAAACAATTGTTTCCGGATGCCAGAGTGGCGCGTATGGACTTGGATACAACGCGGAGCAAATATGGCCACCAGCGTCTGATTCAGCAGTTTGCCAACCACGAGATAGATGTGCTGATTGGTACGCAGATGGTGACCAAAGGGCTACATTTCGATGACGTATCGATGGTGGCTGTCCTTCGTGCCGGCGGATTGCTCAATCAGCCCGATTTTCGTGCCTATGAGCGCGCTTACCAAATGTTGGAACAGGTGGCTGGTCGTGCTGGAAGATCTGGGCAGGACGATGAAGTGGGGAAGGTCATCATTCAAGCCAACGATGCCGAGAACCGGCTCTACCAACAGGTATGCGAACACGATTATATGTCGCTGTATATGGATCAACTCCAGGAGCGTGACATGTTTCATTATCCCCCATTTCAACGGATAATTTGCATCAATTTGCGCCACCACGAACTCAGTCGCTTGGAGACGGCGGCTCGCACCTTGGACGAGCGACTAAAGCAGGTTTTCGGTGTACGTGTAGGGAATGTTATCGTACCGGCTATTGCGCGTGTGCAAAATCAATATCATCGTCAGATTATGCTTAAGATAGAGCGTACGGCCAATTACGAGGCAGCCAAGCGGCTTCTGCAGCAACAGATTGACTATGTCCTATCTCTTCCCAACTGTAAGGGCACGACCATTCAACCCGATATTGACCCGATGTAGTATCCGACTGTTTATAGCCGGTAGCATTTGGTCAGATGGTGCAAAGGAGCCGCACCTGATTGTCGAAATTATCGCGGTCGCAAATGGCCGCGTTTTTTACGCGTGCGCGATAATTATATATGGTGTTTGGAGAATAGCAGAGTAGTTCGGCAATTTTGGCACTGCTATTGATTCCCAAACGAATGAGAGCGTAGATGCGTAGTTCGGTTGTGAGAAGTTCCCCTTGCTTGGGGATAATTTGCTCTTCCGGACGAAGAAGTGCGTTGAAATCGGCAACAAATGTGCCATAGATAGACAGAAAAGTTTGGTCAAAAGAACGATAGAATTCGGCCATCTCACGACTTTGTATTTGCTCAGGATTTTTCTCTCCTGCTTTTCGCGCCAATTGTGTGATGCGCTGGATGTATGCGCTATAGACTTCGAGGTATCGACAAATGTATTGCTCCTTGACGAGGTTGGCTTCCTGCAAATGGGCGTTGATGGATGAGAGTTGGGTGTTGGCTGTGGAAAGCTGTGCATTGGCTGTGTTGAGTTCGGCATTGAGCACTGCCTGTTGGTCGTATGCCTGATAGAGTTGGTCGTTAAGCTTCTGTTTGCGCCGATACTGATGAACGGTATAAATAAAGAGCAGTACCAGCAGACCGAGAAAGACGGCGAGCAGTACAACTAACCAAAGAATACGTATCTGTTGTTGCTGCTGCTTCTGCTGATAGGCCTGATTGATGATGTGGCCGAGTGGATTTATCTGCATGTATCGAAGTCGAGCGTTGTAGATACCGGCATTTGTGAGTGAGTACTGAATATAGTCATATGCATGTTCCAGCTCGCCATCGGCATAGACAATCTGTGCCAGCGTCCATGACGAACCATTGTCGGTAATGCCTTGCCGCACGTCTGCTATAGCTGAGCGTACGAGCCATTGCAAGTACATCTCCTGATTGTCCATGGCCTTGTATGTGGTGGCCAATTCATAGGCTAAAATGGCATACTCGTGTGAATACTCATCCACCATGGATAGGGCACTGTCGGCAAATAGGAGAGCTTTGTCATAATGCTTGGTGTTGCGAGCGTGGATGGTGTTTAGCTTGTATAGTTGTTCGGATTGGGGTCGGTAGAGTTGCAGAGCTGCCACCAGTGAATCGCGATAAATATTTCCCTTATGCCAATTGATAGAACGTATTTCCTCAACTTTTCCATACACAGCGCTCTCGCTATAGAGTCGGTTCATGGCTTCGTAATAGTCGATAGTGAGTTGAGGGTCGGCCTGCACCTGAGCCAGATTGATGTTTTGCTGCAGGGCAAACGCCTCGCTATAGAAACCGATGGCAGCCAACTGATAAATCAAATGAATGCGTGCAGAGGTGGCGTGTGGTTCGGTCGTATGGAGCACTTTGGTGTAATAGGCGATAGAGGAATCGCACTGGTAGGGACGATAGAGTTCGGCAATCTGCTCCCAAGCTTCGACGGTTGCAATGCTGGACAAGAGGTCGATACGCTGTTGTCGCTGCTGCAGATATTGGTCGGCATGCGTGATTTCTTGGTCATAGGTATGGAGAAGCGAGTCAAGAGCAGGAGAGTAAGCCGAGACGGAAACAGAGATTGTAATGGCGGAAAGGAGGAGGAGTAGTGATGTGCGATGCATGGCGTGAGAATGGGGTATGAGATAGAAGATGAATGGTGTGTAAATAGGTTGCAAAATTACTGTTTTTTTCTTATATGTGCAATAGTTTATACTGAAAAAGTCAATATTTCGTTATTTTTAACTCACTTTTTATCCACTTTTTAATTAACAAGATTTCTATTTAATAATTTGAAAATCAGTTATAATCTATAAAATGATGTCCACTTTTTTGCCACTTCTTACTAGTTTCCCCTTGCGCATGTTAAGAAAAAGCAGTAATTTTGCACCCGCTTTTTTGAGGCATCGTTTACAATACTATATTGTTTTGGCGCCTCAGTTACCATACCACGAATTCACATATCAATTCAATACTTAAATTTTATGAACACATTTCACAGCACAAAACAGTCAACACGTTTGTTGATGTTTGCGATGATGCTGCTCATGTCTTTTGCTGCTATGGCACAGACCGTGAGTGGTGTAGTCAGTGATGCCGGAAAGGAACCGATCATTGGTGCCAGCGTCTTGGAACAGGGGACGAGCAATGGTACTGTGACCGATTTTGACGGCCATTTTACACTTAATGTCAGTGATGCGAATGCAACACTGGTTGTTAGTTACGTTGGTATGAAAGCGCAAGAAGTTGCGTTGAAAGGACGTACCAACTTACAGATTACCCTTCAGGAGGACAAAGAGGTTCTCGACGAAGTCGTAGTTATCGGTTATGGTACCGCTAAGCGTCGTGACATCACAACTGCGGTTAGTTCGGTTTCTACCGACGATATCGAAAAACACCCTATTACCTCGGCTGCTCAGGCTATCCAGGGTAAAGCTGCTGGTGTAACCGTAGTGAAACCTAATGGTCAACCGGGTGCTGACATGGTTATTCGTGTACGTGGTACAACCTCAATGAATGGTAGTAACGATCCATTGTACGTAGTGGATGGAGTACCTATGACCGACATTGCATTCCTTGCGCCTAATGACATTGAGAGTATGCAGATTTTGAAAGACGCATCTTCTGCTGCCATCTATGGTAGCCGTGCTGCCAATGGTGTCATTATGATTACTACAAAGGCGGGTAGCGCTAACAAGGAGCACCAAAAGGTGGCGTTCTCAATGTATGGTGGCTGGACTAAGGTGGCTAAGACGATGGAGAGCCTTAACCTTGAGCAGTATCGCGAGTATTTGAAGGACCTCGGATCTAACGTGCTGTTGCCTGATGGATTGAAGGACGAGACCGATTGGTTCAAGGAAACCTATACAACTGGTTCTACTCAGAACTACCAGTTGTCAGTAAGTGGCGGTACCGATAAGGTGAATTACTTCATTTCCGGTGGTTATACCACAGAGAAGGGTATCGTTAATTCCACTGCTTTTGACCGTTACAACTTCCGTACCGCATTGGATGCAGAGGTAACCAAGTGGTTGAAGGTGGGCGCCAATGTAGCTTACTCATACAGCGATAAGACGGGTGGTATTTCATCAGGTGCTGTTGCCAGTCGTGGTGGTTTGGTTTTGTCCGTTATCAATACACCTACCTACGCACCAATTTATAATGAGAATAATCAGTACTACACCAATTTCTATGGTGTGTCTAGTATTACTCACCCACTGGAGAACATCGAACGCTACAAAAACCAGCACAACAAGGTACATCGTATGTTAGCTACCGGAAAAGGTACTTTCACATTGTATGATACCAAGAAGTTTGAACGTAACGATAACTATAATCATAAGTTCACCTTCAATACAACTTTCACCGAGGATCTTCGTGCCATCAACTACACCCAGTTCCTCGATCCTGAGAAAACCTCTTGGGGACGCAACCAATATGGTGAGGCTACCGATACCCGCAGTTTTGATCTCGTAACGGTATGGGATAATGTCTTGGACTACAATACTACTATCGGTAAGAACAGCATCGACGTGATGTTGGGTTCTTCTTATACGCACTCTATGTACACTTGGGCTGGTATTTATGGCAGCCACTTTGCAAATGGTGACATCCAGACCTTGAATGCTGCCAACAAGATTGATCCGGGTAGCACTAGTACGTCTGCCAGCGAGTGGGCGATCATGTCTGGATTTGCTCGTGTTAACTATAACTACGACGGCAAGTATATCCTGTCTGCTAACTTCCGTGCCGATGGTTCTTCTAAACTCGCACCTGGACACCGTTGGGGCTTCTTCCCTTCTGTCAGCGCTGCATGGCGTGTTTCTGGTGAGGAGTTTATGAAAGATGTGGATTGGACCGACGACTTGAAGATTCGTGGTGGTTGGGGTCAGACTGGTAACCAGGGTGGTATCGGCGACTACGCTTACCTCGAGCGTTATGGTATCAGCCGTCAAGACTGGTGGAAGACCGGCAACGAGCATGCTGTTCCTACTTTCTATCAGAGCAGCCTTCGTAACACGGACCTCACTTGGGAGACAACTTCTCAGGCCAACGTCGGTTTCGACTGGACGATGTTCAAAAACCGTTTCACGGTCAACTTCGATTGGTATCTAAAGAACACCACCAACATGCTGATGTGGGTTAGCCTTCCTGCCGGTTCTGCAGCAGTTAGCAGTATCCAACGTAACGAAGGTTCGATGCGCAACATGGGTGTGGAATTGACCCTCTCTTCTCGCAACTTCGTTAAGAAGAACTTCAAGTGGAGCACCGACTTCAATATCTCTCACAACAAGAATAAGCTCCTCTCATTGGAGACCAGCCAGGTTTACTACGACGCAAAAGTCACCGATATTTTGTCTGAGTACTGCGTACGTAACACGCCGGGCATGCCATTGGGTAGCTTCTTTGGCTACAAGACCGGTGGTGTTGATCCTGAGACCGGTGAGCTGATCTATTTGGATGCCAATGGTGACGGCGAGGTAACTGCCAGCGACCGTACCTATATCGGCGATCCTAACCCTGATTTTACTTTCGGTATGACCAATAGCTTTGAGTTCTATGGTGTAAGCATCAGCTTCATGCTCCAGGGATCATATGGAAATGATATCTTCAACGCCAGCCGTATCGAAACGGAAGGTATGTACGATGCACGTAACCAATCTGTACGCGTGCTTGATCGTTGGCGTCGTCCCGGTATGGAGACCACTATTCCTAAGGCAGGTTTCGATATGAAGGTCAGCGACTACTTCATCGAAGATGGTAGCTACCTCCGTCTCAAAGACCTGACCATCGGCTATGAGTTCTCTGGCGAATGGATGAAGAAAATTGGTATGAGCCGTTTGCAGCCTTATTTCTCTGCTCAGAACCTGCTGACTCTTACCAAGTATATGGGTATGGACCCAGAGGTTAACCAAGCAGGTAACTCTGGTACCGTACAAGGCCTTGACTTCGGTACCTATCCACAGACTCGCAGCTTTGTACTCGGTTTGAACATCGAATTCTAAGTAATTATCGAAACACTCGAATTATCGAAAGATCGAAAACTAATAAAATATGAATACTACGATTAAAAATATTTTAGGTGCTACCGTCTTGGGACTTGGCATGACCGCGTGCAGTCTGAACATTGCACCTATCTCAGACGTATCCGAGTTGAATATGTCAAATCAGGAGGACACGACCGATACGCGTATTAAATATAAGGATCGCGCGTCAATGGAGTCTGTTTATAAGAACCTTTATCAGCAGATGATTGACCGTCAGGAGCACTGGTACGTAGATTACCTCCTCTTCGGTGAAGCACGTACTGATAATGCATATGCCGGTACTACAGGTGCGGAAGTGGTGCCTGTTGAAACCAACGCGCTTGATGCATCTAATCCTGATATCGCTCGCGATTGGGACCGTTATCTCGAGGATATCGCCAAAGCCAATGTTGTCATCTCCAATATTGACCAGGTTCCGGATTCTGCATTCAAAAAAGAGGAGCGCGAACAATGGAAGGCGGAAGCAAAAATCTTCCGTGGCATGATGTTGTTTGATTTGGCTCACTGGTTCGGTAATATTCCTTTGAACCTCACAGAGGCACCGGATATCACCACCGATAATATCACCGAGGTGTATCCGTTGTATTTCCCCAGCCCCGTGCCTCAGGACACGGCATATGCACAGGTAATCCGCGACCTTACCGAGGCCATTCCGTTTGCACCGGCGTTGAACCCTGCCGACAAGCGTATTCTCTCAAAGACCGTGGCACGTGCTTTATTGGCGAAAGTTTATGCTGAATTGGGCGATTGGGATCAAGTGATCAATTATTGTGATACGATTACTCGTGATGGTATCACATTGGAGCCTAATTTCCGTGACTTGTGGGCTTTTGACGCCGATTTGGGGGACTCCAAGGTGCGTAACTCACGCGAGTCTATTCTGGAAATCCAGTATCCTACCGGTTCCGGCAACTGGTGCACTTGGATGTTTGGTCGTAACTTGGCTAACTGGGACGAGAGCTTTACCTGGGCCAAATGGATTACCCCATCTGTTGACCTGATGAATGCCTTCAAGGCTGCTGGCGACACCATCCGCGAGAACCAAACCATCGTTTATTACGACTGCTCATGGAGCAACTATTATGATAGCAAGCACTATCCATTCATGTACAAGTGTCGTTCCAGCTACAGCAGTATCATCAAACTGCGTGGTGCTGATTTGATGCTCCTCCATGCAGAGGCGTTGGCGCACAAGAACGAACTCACAGCTGCCAAGGAACTGGTAGATCAGGTGCGTGAGCGTGTTGAGCTCCCTAAGTTGGATAAGGACATAGTAACCGCCAGCCAGGAAGCGATGCTCCAGGCTATCCTTGACGAGCGTCGTCTTGAGTTGGCACTTGAGGGGCAGCGTTTGTTTGACCTGATTCGTTTCGGTAAATTGCAAGAGGTAATGAATGGTATCAACCGTCGTGACCCTAACCGTTTGCCTCAAAGTCGTCCTTTTGTGGAAGATCATCGTCTCATGCCTATCCCACAAACGGCTTTGGATAAGAACAACAATCTTCGTCAAAATCCTGGCTATTAATCTTCGAATGATTGATATCTTGAGAATCCGAATTTATCTAAAAATACGACAATGAAAAAGATTATTAATTATATTTTTGTGTTGGCCATGCTGCTCGGTTTTGCGGCATGCCAACCCAGCAGTTATCGCAAGGTGTATCCTTCTGAGACACCAACTTTGAACGGAACGTTGGCAGAACAAAGCATCGTGTATGGCCAGGACAGCATTACGCTGAATGTGTCTGTGGGAGCTAAGCAGACTCCTCTCAGCACTTTGACGGTTAAGATTATCGTGGGTCAGACGATGATCAAACAAGAGGTACTTCGTACCAAAGATATGAACTATAGCAGCACCTTGCGTTATGCTGTTCCTTTCGTTGCGGGTCTCGAGGAAGGCGCTGAGGTGCAGGCATTCCTGACTGCTGAGAACGTAGAAGGAGATAAGGCGCAGTTAATCGTCGGCGGATGCTTCGGTCATCGCCCTGCTATCGAGTCCATGTTTGTCATGCCTCCTACCATTGAGTATACCGTACTCGGCAAGGGAAAGCAGATGACGATGGAGAATGGCACATATGTTGCATATGGATTGGGCTATCCTAAGTCTATAAAGTGTCTCTTCGCAACTGTGGGTACCAAGTTCGGTCGTATCGACTGGAGCAAGCCGGTCTTTGGTATGATCGACGGAGAGATGAGTGTCATTACCGAGGAGCAGTTCAATGCCGGTATTGCTTCTGCTGTTACACTCGCTAACGACAACTTGGAGTCTATCGACACCATTCGTTTCAACCCACTCACCTTCGAGTACAGCTTCGGCGGTAAGGTTCTCTCTCCTGTCAGCAAGGTGGATATCAACACCGACCTCGAGGAGAATCCAACCTATATGTCATCTTCTGTAGCCAAGAAATATCGTGGCGCTAAGATCTTCTTTGACAAAGATAGCGAAGTGGAAATCACCGGTTGTGCTGACCTGAGCAAGGCATACAACCTCGACTTCATGGAGTACCTTGGCGGCAACAAGGTGAAGTTCTTGGGCGACAAGGCAATGTACTATGTGTCATACAACATCGCTGGTGACTACCTCGTTGTGGAGCCTCTCTACAACCTTTCTAAGCCTGATGTGATGTATCTTTGTGGTGTAGGTATGGGTCAACCTACCAACGCACCTGAGGCTACTTCGGGTTGGGGCTTTGATTCTCCTGACCAGAACTTCGTGGGTCGTGCTATCGAGCCTAACGTATATCAGTTCACCGTGTACATGAAGAATGATGCTGAGAACGCTGATCACCCTGGTTTCGGTTCGGTTAACTTCAAGTTCTTCCATCAGCATGGTTGGGGTGGTGAAGAGACTGCTCTTGACTATACGCAAGATTGTTGCGCCGGCATGAAGATCAACTCTTCAAACGAGGAGAGCAACGTTGGCAACTGGTGGTCAGCAAGCGACCCATTGTTCGAGGGTGTTTATCGCATCACTTTGGATATGAATAAGAATGTGACGAAGTATGAAAAAGTTCGCTAATACGCTTATCGTGGCAGCTGCACTCCTGTGCGGCTGCCATCAGACTGGTCCCGAAAAACCGGACAATCCTGTTGATGAGGTACGGGACATCGAGACCTATGTAACGACAGGAGACAATACGATGCAGTTCAGCGCTATCGGACGCGATTTTGCCGAGGGACTGAATATGTCGCCCGAACTGACCGTGAAGCTTCGTCCTGAAACGCGTTATCAGGAGTTTGACGGTTTCGGCGCAGCCATCACAGGCGCTGCTGCGTTCAACCTCACACGTATGCCTGCTGACCGTCGAGAGAAGCTCCTCAAGGAGACCTTCAGCGTGAACGAAGGTATGGGGTATAGTTATATCCGTGTACCTATCGGTGGTAGCGACTTCAATGCGCGCGGTGCGGTTGACTACACCTGTTGCGACACAAAGGGTATCGAAAATTTCGCGCTCACCGTTGAGGAAACCGATTATATCATCCCTATTATCAAGCAGATATTGGAAATCAATCCCAACGTGAAAGTCTTGGGTTCGCCTTGGTCTTGCCCAATATGGATGAAGGTGGACGATCCTAAGAAGAAGAATCCATATGGTAGCTGGGTAGGCGGATACCTTAATCCGGATTATTTCCAGGATTACGGCACCTATTTTGTGAAATGGATTCAGGCTTTTGAGGCTGCTGGCATCCATATCAATGCGGTCACTGTCCAGAACGAGCCACTCAATTGGGGCAACTCCATGTCCCTCTATATGCCTTGGGATCAGGAGCGCGATTTCATCAAGGTTGGTCTCGGTCCAAAACTTCGTGAGGCAGGTCTGCAGACCAAGATTATCGTCTTTGACCACAACTACAACTACGACAATAAGGGCGACCAGCAACAGTATCCTCTCCATATATACAAGGATGCTGAGGCGGCTGCTTATATAGATGGCGCTGCTTACCATAGCTATGGTGGCAACGAGAGCGAGTTGGAGAACATCCACTCTCAAGCCCCAGATAAGAACCTCTACTTCACAGAGCAGAGTATTGGCACATGGAACTACCACAGTTTCGGACAGTCGCTCATGAGTGAGATGGAGCATGTCTGCCTGGGTACTGTTACGCGTTGGTGCAAGGCTGTCATCGTGTGGAACTACATGCTCGATGACAATGGTGGACCTCATGGGGGACCTGGCGCATGTGCTACATGCTATGGTGCTGTAGATGTGTCATCCAAGGATTATGTCACCCTTACCAAGCGTAGCCATTTCTTCGTGATTGGCCACTTGAGCAAGGCATTCAAGGCCGGATCAACCCGCATTGGATTGGGCAAACTGCCGACCAACGTGCTCGGTTGTGCTGCGGAGAATTTGGATGGCACCTATGGTCTCGTTCTGCAAAACAAGAATAGCCAGAGTGTAGAGATGGTCATTGATGATGGTACACACCACTTCAACATCACCCTCCCTGCGGAGTCGGTTACTTCTGCTATTTGGAAAAAGTGAGTTTATTACCCGGGTAGTTAACATTTTTGTTAATTTTGGTTTGGAAAGTGGGCTATTTGGAGCAGCTGTTAGACGTTTGCTGGTCCACTTCTAACCTTATTTTTCTATTGTTTGACCGCATTTTGTTGCTGTCTCGCTGCAGTTCTCCCTAAGTTTTCCCTAAGTTTTTTAGCAAAGCTCTAGCAGACCTCCAGCAAACCTCTAGCAAAAGAATTAACTTTTTTGTTAATTGTCCATTATCGTTATTTCGAAGTGAAAAACAAATTTGGGTTAATATTATTGATTGTAGTAGCGCTTCTTGGTTGCACACCTCAGAGCGATCGCACCGTTATTTTCTTCGGTTCGTCGGTCTGCAATGGGGTGGGCGCTGAGGGCCAGCATGGCTATGCATGGCTTGTGGGCGAGAACTTGCCTAAAGGCTGGCAGTACACCAACATCTCCGTCAACGGCAACAATACCTACGACCTGTTTGCGCGTTTCGACCGTGATCTCACACCTCTGGAGGGCAAGTACGTTGTGCTTGGCATCAGTTTGGGAAACGAAGGACTGCATGAGAAGGGACGCAGAGCCGTCTTGTCATATCAGGAGAACATGCCACGACTGATTCAGCAGATTCAGGATCAAGGCCGTATCGCCATCGTGACCAACAACTATTCGCGCACCGATTTCAACGAGGTGGATTTTGCTGACCTCTGTCGTGTGAACTTGGAGGTGCAACAGTGGGATGTGCCTACTGTCAACCTGCTGGGAAATATCGATGATGGTGCCGGACATTGGGCGCCGGGATTTGACAATGGCGATGACATCTGGCATCCCAACACGTTGGGACATCAGGAGATGGCATCCGCTTTCGTTCCATCTATGTGGACCGCGCTGGAGAAAGGCAAACAGTTGCCTGATCGCATCGGAATGGAGGTCCTTGAAACAGGTGTGCACTCCGTCTCTTTCGAACCCGAAGAGGGATTGCGCTCATATACGCTGAGCTATATTTCGGCTGACACTACTTATGTCATCGTACATAGCGCGTTGCGCAATCAGACGCAGCGATTTGCCAACAACGAATTGCTCGACACCATCGATGAGGAGGCTGTGCCTTACCATTTTGTGGTGAAGGGCTCCAATTTGCGTCAACTCTTCCTCTTCCGTGGTGCCCTCACCGCGCTGGAGGTGTGCGCTTTGACGGAAGGAAAGATGTTGCGTTCGTCGCTGGAACTTTACTGTCCACTCACTGGTGCTGATAAAAACAATTATGCACTTTCGATGAATCACGTGGAGGTGAACTGATCTTTACCTCCGCTTTTCAATTCTTTACCTCTGCTTTACACTTTTGATTATGCGTAAACTTTTCTATACTCTCTTGCTGAGCGTGATGACACTCTCACTCTCTGCGCAGCACTATACCGACACCTTGCGTGTGCTTTGCATCGGTAACTCGTTTACCTTTGTTGATTCGGCGCATCTCAAGTTGCGCGACCTGGCGCTGAGTCAGGGGCATTACATGCAGGTAAACGGACAACTGGTGGGTGGATTCACTTTCCATCGCCATATCAATCGCGATGAGACGCAGGCGGCCTTGGTCTATCATGTCTTCGACTGCGTTTTCTTGCAGGATCAGAGTCGTACACCAGCCCTTTTGGCGCAAGACCCTGTCCGTTGTCGACTGATTGCTGACGATGCTGCCGAACTGGCCGAGCGAGTACGCATCTACTCTCCAGAGGCACGTATTTGGCTGGAGCAGACGTGGTCGTATTCGTTTGAAAACTACGGACATTTTGGCTCTTACGAGAATTTCGACGAACTCCTTCGTCAAGGAGCCAAAATGATGGCACAGGCTGCTCATACCGAGGTCTCTCCTATTGGCGAGGCGTTCATCATCAGTCGTGCTGAGCATCCTGAAATCAATCTGTACGCAGGCGATGACAAGCATCAGTCTGCTTATGGATCCTATCTTAAGGCATGCGTCAACTATCTGCTGATTTACGGCAAACCATTTTCCGGCAAACCGACCAACTGTGACCTCGATCCAAAAGCTTGCGCTCATCTGCGCACCATCGCCGAGCGTGTTGTGCTGAAGTAAACACTTGTTGTGCTGAATTATATGATGAAAAAAGCATTTCTTATTTCGCTGATGGCTGCTTTCTGTGTGACCTTGTCTGCGCAGGAGGCGCAGGCGTGGCTGACTGCTCCCAACAGCAATAAACTAATGGAGGCGCAGCCTGCACAATCGCTGGCGACCGGTGCGGCTGCAACGCAATGTCTTATTGTGAATGCAGATACCGAATACCAGACCGTGGATGGCTTCGGATGGATGATTAACGAGGGTGGCTGTATGTTGCTCAAAACACGTCTGCACACCACTCGACGTCAGGAAATCTTGCGTGAGATGTATGATGTCAACGAGGGATTGGGCGCACAAATCGTGCGAGTAGCCATCGGGGCTAGCGATGTGTCGGAATACGACTACACCTATTGCGACACTCCGGACGAGACCTTGGCATCTTTCTCGCTCGAAGGACCGGACCTCACCTATGTTATCCCTGTTCTGCAAGAGATAAAGGCCATCAATCCCGACGTGAAAATCATGGCGGTGCCATGGACTGCGCCTGTTTGGATGAAAGAGAACACGGCGGGTAAGAGTGGCTACATGGGTGGTACCTTGCGTACACAGTACTATGGACTCTATGCCCAATATTTCGTTCGTTATCTGCAGGCAATGGAGGAGGCTGGATTGCCTGTTTGGGCAATCTCGCCACAAAACGAACCGCTCCATGGCGGCAACAATCCATCGATGACCTTCTCTGCACAAACCGAATACGATTTCATCAATCAATATCTGGGACCGGCTCTTCATGAGGCAGGTTTTGGACACGTTCGAATTCTTTGTTATGACCACAACTGCGACAACAAGGCGTTCCCCGTCTATGTGGCGCAGAGTCCATATGTCAGCGGCTCGGCTTTCCACTTGTATGGAGGAGACATCAGCGCGATGCAGTTTGTTTATGACCGTACGGGAAAAGACGTGTATTTCACCGAACAGTACACGGGGCAAAATGGTAATTTTGCAGGAGACTACGAGTGGCACATGACCAATGTGATGCTCGGTTCGATGCAGAACATGAGCCGTTGTGCTATCGAGTGGAATTTTGCTGCCGACAGTCAGGCCGATCCGCATACCGATGGTGGTTGTTCCGATTGCAAAGGAGCCCTTACTATCGGCACTAATGCGGTGTCATCTCGCAATGTGAGCTACTATATCGTTGGCACTATGTCACGTGTTGTACGGACCGGCGCCAAGCGTATCGCCACAACTGGTGCTGCCGATTTCCGTTCGGCTGCTTTCCATAATCCTGATGGATCGCTGGGTGTTGTGGCATTCAATACCACCGGTAGCTCACGTCAACTTAGTGTACGTATCGGAGACCAATTGGTTACATATGCTGTTCCCGGCAAGGGCGCAATCTCGATACGCATTCCTGATTTGTACACCCCTTTTGAGACAGCCCTGGAGCAGGTCTTACTACCAGCGTTGGATGACAACGAGATGATGTACAACATCATGGGACAACGTGTGGATGACGGCTACCAGGGCATCATTATCCAAAATGGAAACAAGTATTTGAGGCCATAAATGGCTCAACTGACCGGATACAATCGTTTTTTTGCGCGTCCGGTCCTACTTTTTCTCCGGAATGTTTGCAAATCTCGCAAAAAAGCAGTACCTTTGCGGACGCATCAGTTGATGCATGGCGTTCGTAAAAGATAGAAACTAATTATTAAATTTTTATATTAACCAATTAAACAAATCATTATGAAGAAGATTTTCTCTCTTTTCGTAGCTTTGATGGCTGTATTGGCTATCAACGCAACTGACTACTACATCGTAGGTAGCGGTTCACAAGGTTGGAGCCAGAACAAGGCTGAGAACAAGTTCGTTGCCAATGCCAGCGGTGTTCTCACCGTAACGGTTGACCAACTTTATGGTGACGTTAAGGTTACCGAGGATGGCAACTGGCACCCACAGTGGGGCAAAACCGGTGACGCTAATCTCGTTCTCGGTACCCCTTATACCCTTACCAAGTGCGACGACTCTCAGGGCGAGGCAGACGCTGTTAACCTGCCTGTAGAACTTCCTGAAGGCATGCGTTACAAGAACGCTGTCCTCACGTTGGACGTAACGAATCCTAATGCTATTGTGCTCACACTCGTTAGCGCTGAGCTCTATGACCCATCTGCTGCTCCTACCGTTTACTGCCTCGTTGGTGGTTGCACCAACAACTGGGATCCTGCTTCTGCTGTCGAGTTTGCTGAGGTAAATGGCGTGCTTACCGCTAATGTACCTGACCTCAATGGTACTTTCAAGATCATCAAGAACCACGAGTGGGGATGGGAGTTAGCAGCTCCTGCCGGAACCAAGATTGATGGCAACAACCCATTTACTTTGTCTGTTGGTGGTGAAAATATTGGTTTCGCAAATCCATTTGCAGGTTATCTCAACGCTGTTCTTACCCTTGATATGAGCAATGCTGAGGCTCCTGTTCTTACCCTCGTAGGCGGCACCTTCAACGTATTCCAGGCAGACTGGTTCATTCCTGGTGGCAAACTGGGTTGGGAGTGCAAAGATGCACAAAAGATGACCAAGCTGGACGACACCCATTACGAGTACCTTGCTGCTGAGTTCAATGGCAACTTCAAGGCTGTGTATGGTAGCAACTGGGAGGTAGAATTTGGTGGCCCTAAGGGCGGCGAAACCCTGAACTGGACGGTCAATACTCCTATCGCTCTTAGCACCCCTGCTGCAGACGTAATTGCTGCTGATGAAACTGTTTACACCGACGTTACCATCACACTCACAGTTAACTACGAGACCGCTGAGGTTTCTATCCTCCTCGCTACCGGAGGTACGGCTGTTGAGAACGTTGCTGTTGAGGGCAATGCTGCTAAGCGCCTTGTTAACGGTCAGATCGTTATCGAGAAGGACGGCGTTCGCTACAACGTACTTGGTGCTGTTGTTAAATAATTGCGGCAACCATGATATTTGGCTATGAGGGGCTGATTACCCTTCATAGCTTCTATGGAGAAAAACTCCACATTAAACCACAAAACTCCACATTCTCTCATAACCAATTATAAAACACACATATCATGAAGAAAATTCTTTTGAGTTTGGCAACGGCGATGTTGCTGGTTCCTACAGCTTTCTCGCAGGTGTATCTGGATGCGAAGGCACCGATTGAGGAGCGCG
The DNA here is from genome assembly GCA_024399615.1 of Paludibacteraceae bacterium. Classification (GTDB taxonomy): domain Bacteria; phylum Bacteroidota; class Bacteroidia; order Bacteroidales; family Paludibacteraceae; genus Colicola. The sequence continues at coordinate 38,867 of JAKSNQ010000003.1, forward strand.
TTGAGGACGCTTTGGAGCGCTTGACCCTCGAGGAGAAATTGGGTCTGATTCATGCGCAGTCTAAATTCTCATCTGCTGGCGTGCCTCGTCTGGGTATTCCTACCGTTTGGTGTACCGATGGCCCTCACGGCATTCGCGCTGAGGTGCTTTGGGACGAGTGGAACACGGCTGGATGGACGAATGATTCTGTTACAGCCTTTCCTGCTCTTACTTGTTTGGCTGCTACTTTTAACCCCAACATGTCGCTCCTCTATGGTCGTGCCATAGGCGAAGAAGCACTCTATCGTGGCAAGCAGGTGCTGCTCGGACCTGGCGTTAATATCTATCGTACACCTCTCAACGGACGTAATTTCGAGTATATGGGTGAGGATCCATGCCTCAGCGCAACCATGGTCGTACCTTATATCAAGGGCGTACAGGCGCAAGGCGTGGCTGCATGCGTGAAGCACTTCGCGCTCAACAATCAGGAGGATGGTCGTCATACGACCAATGTGCACGTTTCTGATCGTGCTCTCTACGAAATCTATCTGCCTGCTTTCAAGGCGGCTGTTCAGCAAGGTGGAGCGTGGTCAATCATGGGATCCTACAATCGCTATCGCGACCAGTACGCTTGCCATAACCAATACCTCCTTCAGGATATCCTGCGCAAGGAGTGGCATTTTGACGGCGCTGTAATCTCTGATTGGGGTGGATGCTGCAATACCGATCAGGCTATCCACAATGGACTCGACATGGAGTTCGGCAGCTGGACCAATGGTTTGACCGAAGGAAAGAGTAACGCATATGCCAACTACTACTTGGCAGACCCATACCGTGACCTCATTCTGGCCGGTAAGGTGGGTACCGAAGAACTGGATCAGAAAGTACGCAACGTACTTCGTCTTATCTTCCGTACCTCGATGAATGGCTACGTCAAGTATGGCGCACTCTGCAACGAGGAGCACCAATCTGTTGCTCGCCGTATTGCTGGTGAGGGTATCGTATTGCTGCAAAACAATGGTGGCTTATTGCCTATTAAGAAAGAGGTGAAGAAGATTCTCGTTGTAGGTGAAAATGCTATCAAACCTTTGACTGTGGGTGGTGGTTCGTCTTCTCTCAAGGTAAAATACGAGATTTCTCCATTGGCTGGTATATGCGAGCGCGCAGGTAAAGACTTTGATGTCAAGTACGTGCGTGGTTATGTTGGTACCGGTGCCACTGTTCAAGATGGCATGGTTTCAGGTGCCGAGATGGAGGATAAGCGTCCTGTGGCTGAAGTTCAAGCTGAGGCTGTTGCGGCAGCGCGTGAGGCGGACCTCGTTATCTTCATCGGCGGTTTGAATAAAGAAGGTCATCAGGATTGCGAAGGCGTAGATCGTCTTCAGTATGAATTGCCTTATGGTCAGGATGAGATTATTGCCAAACTGGCGGCTGTCAATCCTAATATCGTCTTCGTCAATATCAGCGGTAATGCCGTGGCGATGCCTTGGTTGCAGCAGGTGCCTGCTGTCCTTCAGGGTTGGTTCAATGGCTCTGAGGCCGGTCATGCTTTGGCGGATGTGCTCTTTGGAGACGTGAACCCTTCCGGCAAATTGCCATTCACTATCATGCCTGCTCTTACCGATTATCCTGCACACCAAATGGGCGCAGAGGTATATCCGGGTGTTTCAAATGAGCATTACCCTATTTTGATGGAGGAGTACTACAAAGAGGACCTTTTCGTAGGCTATCGCTATGCCGATCTCTCGCCAAAAGCACGTAAGGCGCTCACCGGCGTGGCATGCAAGTCACAGCCTCTCTTCGCTTTTGGTCATGGCTTGAGCTATACCACCTTCGCTTATAGCGATGTGAAACTGGAAGGACGTTTCCTCACCGTAACTATTACCAACACGGGCGACCGTGCCGGCAAGGAAGCCGTGCAGCTCTATGTCGCTCCTCAAAAACCAAAGGTGGCACGTCCTGTCAAGGAACTGAAGGCGTTCAAGAAGATTGCGCTGGAGCCGGGAGAAAGCCGAACCGTGAAGTTCGAAATCAAGGATGAGATGCTGCAGTATTTCGATGATCAGAAGCACGAGTGGACTCTCGATGCTGGCAAGTACCAATTGTTGGTAGCTTCATCTTCTGCCGACATCCGTGGTAAAGCTATGTACGAAGTGAAATAAGATCACCTTTCTTACCAAAAAGTGGCAGGTCCTCTGGGACTTGCCACTTTTGGTTTGCGCTAATAGTACTTGTGCGCTGTTTTAGATTTTCAGCATGCGCGTATAGGCGCCATTCACGTTTTAGTTTTTTGGCAGCTCACCTCTCCCCTGTTTAGATGAAACGATTTTGGGGCAATCTTCGAACGCGTTTTCTTCGATTACTTTTACCGAGTCGGGGATGATGATCGAGGTAAGACCTGTGCAACCGCAGAATGCGTACGAACCGATTTCTTTTACCGAGTCCGGAATGACAACTGAAGTGAGGCCGGTGCAGCCGCCAAAAGCGCTCAAGCTGATTTTCTTAACTGAATTGGGAATGTCGATGGAGGTAAGGCCGGTGCAACCGACAAACGTTCCGTTCAGTTCTGTTATTGACTTTGAGATGACAACGGAAGTAAGACCCGTGCAACTCTCAAACGCGTACGAGCCAATCTCTGTTACCGAGTCCGGAATGATGATAGATGTGATGCCGATGCAATCGCAGAAAGCATAAGCTCCAATTTTTTTTACGGAATCGGGAATAACAACAGAAGTAATGTCTTTGCAACCGTCAAAGGCAAAAATTTGGATTTCTGTTACCGAGTCGGGGATGACGATATTGCCACTCACCTCGGTTGCTTTCCTTAATACTTTTCCATCTTCTGAATATTCAATCATGGTTTGAGATGTTTTCTTGATGTAAAACTAATGCTTTTCGTTGAGCAGGCGCTCGTATTGTTTGATTACGCGGCAAACGGAAAATTCTTTCTCAATCTTTTTTCTTCCTGCTTCGCCCATTTTCTTGCGGGCCTCGGGCGACATGAGCAGCACTTTCTCCATCGTAAAAACGAGCGATGGCACGTCTTTTGGATGGCATAGCCATCCTGTGATGCCGTCATCTACTACATCTCGGCAACCGATGGTGTTGGTGGTGACGACCGGCAGGCCCATCGCGCTACCCTCCAGCAGCGTGAACGATATCCCTTCACGATAAGATGGCAACACAACGCAGTCTGCCGTCTGCAGGAACGGAATGACGTCGTTGGTGACGCCCAGGTACTGAACGTTACCATCCTCCAGCCACTCTTGCATCTGATCTTCGGTTATTGCGGCGGGATTAGCCACACCCATCGGACCTAACAGGCAGAACTGGGCATTGGGGTATTTGGCGCGCAGAATATGTGCCGCTTCCACAAACTCCTTTACACCCTTGTCATAGAGCATTCGAGCCGAAAGCAGAAAACGGATATTACTCTGATGGTAGTCGTCCACAGGGGCATCTTGTGCATCCGAATAGAGATGTTTCTTGCCCTTGAAGCGAGTCAAGTCCAGGCCCTCACCTCCTTGCAGCACGTATGCCTGTTCCGGATGTATGAGCCCCGTACGCAGGAACTCCTCCTTATCATCGTTGTTCAGAAACCAAACCTGAGGTGTATGGCGAAAAGCGAACTTATAGAGGTAGTGCGCTGCCTTGGCTACGAGGTTTTTTTTCATGAATGTGTATCCGAGGCCCGTTGTGATGGGCACATATGGCACGCTTAGACTCTGTGCTGCCAGAGAGCCATAGATATTGGGTTTGATGGTATAAAAAAAGCAGTAGTTCGGCTTTACCTGCTTGATGATGCGGCGATAAGCTAGGAAAAGACGTAGCTCCGAGAAAGGATTGGCTCCTTTCGCTTCCAGCGACAGGTTCACAATCTGACAGCCTAATTTCTGCAACTTAGGGCTGAAGTTCATGTCGTATGGCGATACCACCACTACGCGGTCGCCTTGCATGATGAAATGTTTGAGCAGGCTGGCTCGGAAATTATACATACCCCAAGCGGTATTGCCTGAAAATAAAAGAGTTCTCACTTATTAATGGTCTATTTGACGAATTGTTATTTGACAAAGATGCAAACTGCCTGTTGCATTTATGCAGTATCAGTTACATCCATTTTGACTGCATCACCATTGATCAAACTTGATTCCAACGAGTCGCTTGATGCGGTTCTTCAGTCGGGTTCCACCTATGCGAAGCAGCAGTTTTCGGCCGTACTTGCGCCAGGGAGATTGCCAGGACGAGTTGTAGTGATGGATGGTGTAAGTGTCTTCGGTAATGCGCAGCACGCCGTCTGCAACTGATAGTGGGCAAAAATAGCGGGCTGGATAGATGGTGACACCTCCCACCTGTTGTATTTGATCTTTCTCGACCAATCCATGCCGCTTCAGGATGCCTGTTACGCGAATGACTACCGTCGTCAGATCCTGTCGACCATCCACCAGAAAATGTGAGTGTTCGTAGTCGTCCAGTATCTCGCGATAGAGAGGATGTTGTGGTGGGGCAGCAATCCCTAATCCTGTGGCCACAAAACCCGGCGACTCGAAACCCATATATGCACCATTTTCTATGATCGGTTCCAGCGACCGAAGCATCTCCACGTCTGTGTCCAGATAGATGCCGCCATGCTGATAGAGTATATCAAAGCGCGCATAGTCACTTACAAACGCATATTTTTTTGCCTCGTACGCCTCGCGGACATAGGGTATCTTATCTACTGGATAGTTGCTCTCGTCCCATTGTACGACTTTGTAATCGGGCATGTGTTTTCGCCAAGTGTCGATGCATCGTTGTGCATCGGTCGGCAAAGGTTTGCCTCCAAACCAACAGTAATGTATTTGCTTGATCACGATGATATATTTTCGTTTTCATTCCCCCTTCGGCCGGGGCGTTAATAGTCAAATTGTCAATAGTCAAATTGTCAAATTACCTCCCCCTCGGGTGTTAATTGGTAAGGGGCTCCGCCCCGTATGTTAATTGTTATTTGTCAATCGCAAGTGTTTGCGCATATTGATGAGTGTGCTGTCGAACGTTGTCAAAAGTGGGTAATGCAGCGATGTCGGCCATTGCCTGCTGTGCACACCGTTCACGCAACTCCTGATCAGTAACCATTCGCACCACGGCCTGAGCAAATGCGGCGCTATTCTGATCTTCTACCACCAGTCCGTTCACCTCATTATGAACGGTGTAAGGCATGGCGGAGTTGTCGAAAACGACGCATGGACAGCCTTGTGCCATCGCCTCCAACAGTACCATTCCGTACCCCTCAAGGGCAGACGGAAAAGCAAAGCAGAGACTCTGTGCATAACTGCGCGTCAGTTCGCTCATCTCCTGACGGCCTGCAAACACGAAATAGTCTTCTACATCACAGTCGTGCAGGCGTTGCTGTATCTGTCGGTAGTAGGCTTCGTCCATGACTTTGCCCACCACCATTATCCGCGTATGCAGTCCTCGTTCGCGGAAAGCCTGCGCCACCGTCACCAGATGATGAACGCCTTTGCGCGGTTCGATTGTTCCCACGAATAACACTTGATCTTTAACGTCTTTCACGTTCTTATCTCCTGCTTCAGGGGTGTAATCTGCAGTCTCATTTCCCTCTCCACGACCACTTGTGGCATCGGTTCGTAGGCCCAATTGCCAATAGTGGTATGGTTTGTTTGGCAGCATTTGGGCGAACACATCGCGAACGTACGGACTGGCGATGATTGTCTCCGAGCACAAACGCAAGAAACCTACTTCCAACCAGCGTCGCAACGTTCGGCGCATGCCACTGTACATCATGTAGTCGAAATGGTGATGAATTACGACAACGCGCGTGTGACTGCACAATCTAAGCAGTGCTACCAGCAGCAATAGCCATGGATACAAACGGCTGTTGGTAAGCACCATATCGTACTGGCGTATTTGCCCTAACTTGCGTACAAATATCAATGGATAGCCCCAAACGTGGCTGCAATGCAGGTCTTTTTCCAACAGCTTATCCAGCACGACATGCTTCTCCGACGCGAGCGTATCCACCACGCTGTGATCGTAGTACTGACCTCCCGTTATGGGGGCACTGTAGTCGGGATATATTAGCAGAACGCGTAGCATGTCAGTTGTTATTTTATTTCGTTTTCGTTGCCCTTTGGACGCATGTTAATTGTTAATTATTAATTGTTAATTGTCAAATGATACGTTTCTGACAGGGTCAGGCGCCAGTAGGCTACAGCATCGGGTCTGTGCAAAAGGGTGTCGATGGCGATGTGTGCGCAAGCGCGAAGAGTTACGAGCATATTGGAGAGCCACCACTGGTATTGGGGTTTGACCTTGCTGTAATAGAGGCGTCGTGAGTGCATGATGAAGCGCTGCTTGCTCAGTTGTGAAGATTGGCTACGACTCTCAAGGTGCGTATATTCGGCTTGTGCTATGATGTGCAATTCGCCATGTTCACTCAGGCGGTGACAAAGTTCAGCGTCCTCATAATAGAGGAAAAAATCGGCATCAAAACCGCCTACTGCTCGGAACACTTCGCTTCTGACCATCAGGTCTGCACCGATGATGTAGCCCACGCTCAGGGGCTGTACGCCAGGGTTGCGGTCGTTGTTCCATTTCGGACAGAGGTCATCCAGCGGGCCGGGCAAACGCTTCCGGTACGAGTGGCAAGCCTGCCCTTCTGCATCAAACAGCTGACCACCTATGGCCACCACTTCGGGATGCTTATCCAAGTACTGCACCTGCTCAAAGATGGCATTGTTGCGAAGCAGGATGTCCGAGTTAAGAAAAAGCAGATAGTCGCCTTGTGAAACTTCTGCCCCGCGGTTGTTCCCACGACCGAAACCGATGTTTTCGCCCAATTCCAGCAGTTGAATACCCTCCACCTGCTGCAATTGTTCGGTTCCCTCTGATGACCCATTATCCACCACGATCAACTCGTACTCCACACCATCGGTCATCTGCCGAATGCTACGAATAGCATCCAACGTCAGCGATTGTGAGTTGTAATTTATGATAATGATAGATAACATGTTTTTCGTTGCCCTTCGGGCATTAATTATTAATTGTCAAATAGTAAATAGTCCAATAGTAAATAGTCCAATAGTCAAATAGTCAGATGTTTCGTTCTACTGACTCCAGTCTTTTCGCCCTTCGGCGATGCGCGGGTGACTGATAGCGTTGTAATAGGGCACCAGCGAATAGTTCATGGGCCTGTTGGTCAGCGGATCGATAGCCGTACTGCGCAACGCGGTAATATAAGGAGTGAAGAAGAAAGCGAACAACAGCACACACGTTCCCAAACGGAAATAGAGGTGCTGCCATGCAACGGGGATGTGTATGCGGAAAAGGTAGCCGTATGCCACCAAACCAAAGACGATATAGTAGGGCTGAAAGCGCTCGAGGATGGCAAAACCGAGCGATATATTCTTGATGGCCATTGCCATCACCAGCGTATTGATAGCGAAATTTTCTTTGCGGTTCCGAGGGCGTATGTAGAAGATCATGAAGATGACTATGGCAAATGCGATGAGGGTATAAAGCCCGGTGTTGAACTCTTTGGCTCCCGAGAAGTCGGCATCACTCATGTAGTCATCTGTTCGGCTCGAAAGCAGTGAGGGCATGAACGGCATGAGCCACTTGAGCGCTCCTGCGATGAGGTCTGGAAAGAGGGCGAACAATTCGCTGATGGTGAGTACGACGATATTGATGACTTTTTTCCAATCGCTGGCGCAGAAGTAGAGTGGTAGCGCTATGATGGCCGAAAAATGGAAAAGGCTGGCTAACAGCACCATCAGGCAGAAACGCACGAACTGGCGATCATACACATAGCGCACGCTGCAAACGATGATTCCCAATGCGATGGCCTGACGCAACTGGGCCATAAGCAGGTTGTTGAAGAAAAAAAAGTAAAAAAGCGCCAAACAGAAAACGGGATATTCGCTGTGTTTGCGATAATAATGCGCCGACAGAATAATCGTAAATGCCGCTACAAAAAATTGTAGTACATAGTAGTTGTCTGTCATGGCGCGGAAGAGGTGCATCAGCGCGAAAAAACCCGGTTCCCACTCGTACACCTCGCCCGTCGAGTTCAGCACACGATATTGCAGGATATACATACTCCAGTCGGCTCCCGTATGATACCTGAGCCCGACGACGGCGGTGATCAGCAACACGTTCACTACCAGCGCCACCCGGCACAGCATACGACTGCGACCCGATGCCTCCATCAGAGCGCCAAGAAGTAAAGAGATTGCTATGATCAGATAGATTTCCACAATGGGGTTTGGTGGTACGTGAAGAGTGTATCTGGGTTGTTTTGCGTACACGGAGGGATCGGGAAGAATACGTTGACGCAAATGCTCCGTCACCTGTACGGCACGATAAAGCGTGCAAAGATACGATTTTTTTCTCACATATGCAAATAATATTTATTTATTTGCACTTTTCTTGCAGAATAGTTGTATTTTTCACCAAATAATCGTATCTTTGCGCAGCAAAAGTGACATCACCTCTATGCTTAACGTATCCACTTGACTCTATCACCTGCCCATGCTCAACGTTTCCATCGTACTTTACCACACTCCCCAGCACCAACTGAACACGGTGCTGCATTGCTTGCATGGCAGTCCTATTGTGCGCCATATCGAGTTGATTGATAATGGATTACCGGGACGAAATGTGGGGTATGGCGCGGGACACAATCAGGCGCTACGGCAGACACTGGCAGACGATGTGCCATATCACTTGGTGGTGAACGCAGATATCTCGTTTGAGCCCGAAGTGTTGGAACAGATGGTGGCATATATGGAAGCGCACCCCGAGGTGGGGCAGATGATGCCGCATGTGATCTATCCCGACGGGAAGACGCAGTATGTGTGCAAACTGCTGCCGACACCACTGGATGTTTTCGGGCGCCGTTTCCTGCCTGACCGATGGATGGCTAAGCGCAATGCAAATTACGAACTGCGCGCTTCGGGCTACGATCGTATCATGAACGTGCCCTATCTGTCTGGGTGTTTTATGCTGCTGAGAACCAGTGCATTACGTAAGGTTGGACTCTTCGACGAGCGCTTCTTTATGTACCCCGAGGACATCGATCTGACGCGCCGGATGCACCGATACTACCAGACACTCTACTACCCATCGTGCACCATTGTTCATCACCACGAGCAAGGCTCCTACCATAACCCAAGGCTGCTATGGATACACATCACCAATCTGTGCAGGTACTTTAATAAATGGGGCTGGTTATTCGACCGCGAACGTCGCCTCTTCAACCGAGCAACAATCAACGCCTGCCTTCCCAATCCCTAAACCACGGGCCGGAAGACAGGCGTTCCTGTTTGGAACTCCCCCACCAGAGAAAACTCTACGAGTCTTATTAGTACAGCCTACAGACGACAGGTAATGTGGAAACAGGCCTGCTTGACCTCGTGCTTGACGTAGATGCGATCCTTGCGCTGCTCGTTGAGCAGAGCCTGCCCCAATACCAACTTTAGGTTCCCCTCGTTCATGTAATTGGGGTCCGAATCGTCCTTGTCGTAGCGAGAATAGGTCAAATCAAACGTGGTACCATAGCAGTGGGCAGAATTGGACGACGCATTCACGTTCCCGCTCTTTTTCAGTTTCTGTACGTTTTCCTCGGTTCGCAATACGGACGTGACTATCACACGGTAGTGTGGCAGGCCGTTTCGCTGGAGAATGTCGGCGAACTCGTTGGCTATTGCCTCCAGCTCGCGCGCTGCCGGCTTGGTCAGATAGGGAAGCGAGTGGGTGAGGTCTTCGACCACATAGTTTTTGCCGCTTGTGATCTTTACCAGTTTATTCTTGTGCGCCATCACATCGGACTCATCTTTGAGCGGTGCGTCCGGCACTCCTGCCGCTTTGGCGGCGGCTAAATGGGTGTCGTTGGGTGCGGAAAATTTGCTGCCATAATCAATGTTTCGTCCCGGATAATACACCAGTTTGCCACCCGTTGTGGCGGTCACTGTGTGGGTGGCGCTGGTGCGCTTTGATTCAAGGACGTGCTGTTTCCAAAACGAGCCCGCTGCCAGGATGGCGATGGTGGCAACGGCGCCCACGATCATCCAGCCCACCTTCTGTAGCAAGGCGGGGCGGATGGACGGCATGGGGCGAATGATGCGATGTTTGCCCGATTGGCGTTTGCGTGGTTGTTTCTGAACGGGAACCATAGAACAACCCCATTAGTACATGGGCTTCAGGCTGCCAGACTTGGTGCGCACTACTTTCTTGCTCTCGTTTTTACCCAGCGCAATCTTGAGCATGAGTGGAGCGAGGTCGGCATTGTCATAGAAACCGGTGAAGTGCTCAGAGGCGTGACCGATTGCAAAAACCGGCACCGACGCAGCGGTATGACTATGCGTTGTCCAGGCTATCATGGCTTTCTTGTTGAGCAACTGGATCGCCTGGTCTGACAGCGCATTCATCGAAGCATAGAGAGTCTTCATATCCGACACTTTATTTTGCTTCATCTTCTTGAAGGTATCCTCCAATGCCTTGTTTTCATCGGCACTGATCTGCACTGCGTCGTACAGACCCAATTGTTGACGGAACAACTCCTGCACCTGGGCAAACGAGAGGTTCTTGCCTTGCTTCTGATGCAAACTCTTGAGCATGTCGGAAAGCACAGCTGCCGAACATTTTTGGTTGTCGAGGAGACGAAGAGCCAATTCGTAGTGGCTGTTTCCCAAAGAGAAACCGCCGGTCTCGTGGTCGGCTGTGACGATGATGAGCGTCTCTTCAGGATGCTCTTTGTAGAAACGAAAAGCCTGCTCAATAGCCTTGTCAAAAGCGAGCACTTCCTGGATGGTGGTTGCTGCGTCGTTGGCATGGCATGCCCAGTCGATCTGTCCGCCTTCTACCATCATGAAGAATGGCTTGCCTTGGCGCGAGAGAAAATCGATACCGGCTGCTGTAATCTGGTCGAGGCTGATGTTCTCGGGCTGTTTGTCGATGGCGCGCTCGATGCGACCTATGCCTTGGTAGTGACTATCTTTACCCTCGTTCTCGGGCAACAGGATGACCTTGTCTGCATCACGCCCATGCTCCATATACTCCTTGTATCCGCTGCAGAACGAGTAGCCATTCTGCTTGCAGAGTTGGTACAGGTTTTCGCCTGAGCCATCCTTGCTGTCCGGTTGGTAGAAAGCGGCGCCGCCGAAGAAATCAAACTTGCTTTCCGCAAGTTGGCTGCCGATGGTGTAGTAGTCACCGCGTTTCTCCACATGCGCATAGAAAGAGGCAGGAGTGGCATGGTCGATGGATACGCTTGTCGTGATACCGATGGACCAACCCTCTTCCTTGAGGCACTCTGCGATTGTCTGCACGCTCTTGCCGTCGGGGTTCAAGCCCAAACGACCATTGATCGTCTTGGTGCCCGTTGCCAAACAGGTGCCGGCTGCTGATGAGTCGGTGATGCTGTTTGATGCCGAGTAGGTCGATATATAACCGGCTACAGGAAATTGGGTCATGCACAGTTGTTTGCGACCGATGATGGACTCTTTTTCTGCCAAATACATCTCAGAGCCCAATACCTGATTCACGCCCATACCATCTCCGATGAAGTAGAAGATGTACTTAGGTTGTGCCAAAAGTGATGCGGCCAACACCAGGCCGGATAGTAATAGATAAAAACGTTTCATATCATTATATTTTAATTTAATTGTCCAATTGTCAAATAGTATTTTGTCCGCCTGCTAGATTATCTAGAACCTCTAGAATAGCGCAGCGGTCTAGTTAATTGTCAAATTGTCAAATACAACGCATGTTAATTAGGGCTTTGCCCGTTAATTGTTAATTGTCAAATTGTTAATTGTCAAATAGTCAAATTGTCAAAACCCTCTTCCCTGCAGATAACGCCCCAGTTTGTAGTGCAATGTCTGCTCGTCCTCTTCGTGCAGGCTCTCTCGTTTGCGGTCGGCAACGCGCTGCAGTATAGCCATGTATTCCTCTTCTGGGAAATCGTCAATGGCTTCTTGGATATAGTCAGCAGGCAAGTGCCTGGCCCTCAGCTCCTGAGCCACTTTGTGTTTCCCCCATCCCTGAAGGCGTATCTTGTCGTTGACGAACGCATGGCAGTAGCGTCTCTCGTCGATGTACTGCTCGTCGATGAGCCAATCAATGATTGCCTCTGTGTCGTCGGCCTGCGCTCCCCATTGCCGCAGTTTGTTTTGGACATCATGGGGGCAATGCTCGGAGAGTGAGCAGTAAGAGGCAGCCTTATGTTTGGCCTCCTCTATCGTCAGTTGCTGCTGCACTCGGCCAGCACGATTCTGTCTTTGCCACATATGTCTTGTTTTATTTGTATGTTCCTATAGCCGTTGTCTCTCAACATGGCGGCTGTTTCTGCACCAAAACGCTCATTGATCTCGAAGGCCACCATCGTCTGACCAACCTCCAACTGTGCGATGCGTCTGTAGAAAAGCAGTGGGTCGTTGTCGGGCACAAAAAGTGCCAAGTGCGGCTCGTAGTTCAACACATTGTCTTCCATCTGACTTTGTTCCTCCTCGCATATGTAGGGAGGGTTGCTGACGATAATATCGAAGCACAATTGTTCGCCTGTGGGGGCCGTCATGGCCTGTAGCGGACAGGGCGAGAGTATGTCTGTCTGGAAGAAATGAACGTTCGCATGACAGGCTTGTGCATTGCGCTTGGCCACTGCAAGGGCTTCCTCGGAGATATCGCACGCCCAAACTTCCCAGTCCGGATGGTCCTGTTGTAGGGCGATGGCGAGGCATCCGGTGCCTGTGCCGATATCCAGAACGCGAAGCGGACGGCTGATGGATACGCGGCGAAGGGCATCTGCCAGTTCGGCCGTCTCGGGGCGGGGAATGAGAGTGGCCGGAGACACCTCCAAACGCAGACCTCGCCAGTCGGTGTGCCCAAAGATGTATTGCAGTGGTTCGTGGAGCAGGATACGTCGGATGAGTGCATTTTTGTCCCAACCCGTCAGGTCTTCTTCGGCTATCCACCGCGCCACGGCGCACGCTTCACCGCGCCCTAACTGGGGCGTCAAGCGTTCGATAATATATGCGTCAGGCATGTTCATGTGCTACCAATAAATCACTGTTATTTTGT
>JAKSNQ010000030.1 GCA_024399615.1 Paludibacteraceae bacterium
TCAAAGTCGCTTCAAGACCGCTTCAGAGTCGCTTTAGGGTCTTAGTAGTACAGATTGAAGGCAAAAAAGTAATTTTAAACGACAATCAAAAACTGCTTATAGACGGATAGATTATCATTATCTAACCAAAATACTATCAGACGGGAAGTTATTGTGATTTCAGAAAAATCATGTGGAAATAGCAAAATTTTTAACAATTCTCATATTCAATTTACGTTTTCGCAATACATAAATTAAAACTTTTTTAGATTTTGCAACAAAAAAATAAGCCTGATCAATAAGCAATTTTTAACATCAAAAAAGTATATATTTACATAATCACACATGATTTTCAGCAAGTTACCGCATTGCATTATCAGCAATCACAAAAACACTAACACTTTTTCCGCATTCGGATAAAATTTCTTGACGTTACTGCAAATTGAGAAATTATTAAATATACGTTTGCCCATAAGATACATCAAAAAAAAGCAGTAATTTTGCATCGCTTTTAAAAAAAGCAACGAAGTTATCATCCAATGTAAAAACACGATGCTCAATTCACTGCAAACATATTACCGCTCAATTTTGGCAACGCTGCTGATGCTGATCTCAAGCACAGTAAGCGCTGTCAATTATGGTACGATGAACCGCAGTGGTAACGCATCCTCACAGGTAGCCTCAACCTCTTCAGTAAACGACATGTACACGCTGGCAGGCAATGGTACAGCAAGCATCAAGACCGCTAACCCATTTGCACACAAGGCTGCTGCAGTAGCAAGCACCGCTACCAGCAACAAAAGCAACAACTACAACGTTGCTCCTATTCATACTTCATCAAGCAAGCGTACTGCAAACACCGCTACCTCTGCTACCACTTCAGTAATCACATACAACGGCCATTCAGCAAAGACTGCCGTTGGTACAGCCTCAGCAGCATATGCTTCTGCAGCTAATCCTATCAGCTCAACCCAGAATATCAGCACAAAGGTGATGAACGAGTTGACCCATAGCAACCGCAGCAACAGCCTCAGCCACCTGATGAATCAAAGCGATAACATCAAAGAGTCTGCACAAAACGGCATTTTCGGAGCCTCTGGCAACAATGGCAACGAGCATCCAGGTTGGAATAATCCACACAATCCCCACTATAATGACAATGGACAAAACGAGATTGTGACCACTCCGGTTGGTGATGCAGTTTTACCATTGTTGCTTGCCGCTTTGGTTTATGCATTTATGATGTTTATCCGCCGTCGCAAAAGCGAGGAGATGGCAGCATAAAGACAGGTCGGTTTCTTACTAACCCACAAAAAGGGAATTCAATTGAGGTTTTCTTTAGAAAAAATTTGGATATATGCCAAAAAAACAGTATATTTGCAGCGATTTTTGAATATGAACAAGAAATCACACATATTATTATACTTAACGCGCGCAGCATTATGCATAAGCATGATGCTTTCTTGCGTTATATGCGCGAGCGCGCAAGATTATACATTGACGCCATTAGCAGACTTGAGTGGTGACCAGATAGATGACGTAGTGCTGATTACCCAATTTGACGGGAACTACTATGCTGTGGACATTTGGGAGGGTGCAACCTATATCCCAGTCGCAGGAGATAACAACAATGCGAATGTAATCAATTTGGGCAGCAATCTATCTGCCATATCAAGCGACAATGATTTTTCCAATTATACGTATAGTCTTGTAAAAACCGGTGAGCAATACCAAGTCTTACACAGAGGAAATGAATTGTATAACGAGTCATGGAACTCCTCTAACAGCATTTGGTTTAACATCCTTAGAACACCAGGTGGCGTATTTACGTTTGAGGGTTCGGAAAACATCTATCGCATCAAAAGTGAAAACAATTGTTATTTAGATTTATTTCAGGTTTTAAATACTTCATACGGAAAAATATCGTTTTCTACTGCGCCAACAGATGGCGACACATGGTATCTATATCAATTAACTGCAGGTACACTTTATACGATTGATTTTGTTGTGGACAATGCCGCAGAAGGCAGTTGTTCGACCAGCTCTTTGAGTTTGAGCGAGGGTAAAACAATCACATTCCCCGAGGCTGAAGCCAATATGGGTTATCGTTTTGATGGTTGGATGCTGGATTTAAATGATGGCGGTGAAACACCCCATGCAGCAGGTACTATTCCTCCAGTTTTGGTAACCGGAGATGCCACATATCATGCCAAATTTACCTACCTTGGAACATGTACCGTTACTTATAGTAACGATGGAAGCAAAGGCGATATGACTCCGGCTACCAGTTCGGAAACGGTAACTCGTGGAGACAATATCACGCTACCGACAGTCACCCAGAAGGGACAATTCCGCTTCACAGGATGGTCCGATGGCGAAAACATATACGAAGGCGGAGCCATCATTCCATTGACTACGGACATCACATTGACTGCGGTTTATGTAGAGAATGAGAAATTCACTGCAATCTTCCATACTGACATTGTAAAAGGTCGCATCACAGATGCCGGAAACGAAGGAGGTGCAAGCCTCACTAAACAAGCCTATTTGGGTGAAAATATGTCTCTGCCAACACTCAATGTCAACAATGGCTATGAGTTTCAAAGATGGCAGGAACGCGGCACCGGATTAACCTATACTGCAGCGTTCTCCAAAGATGCAGCAGGCACATATAACTATGATGCCATCTATCGTCATTTCTTCACGGTAACATTGGCAGGTGGCGAACATGGTAGCGTGTCTGGTTCGTTTAGGGCCTACGAAGATGAGGCATTCAAAGCGCCCGGTTTCAGTGGTTCAGCAGACACAGGTTATCGTTTTGCCGGCTGGACGGATGGTGTACATGTATATCAAAAAGGTGATGTAGTTCCCGTAACAGCCAATATGACGCTTACGGCAACGTATGAAGAGCATGTAAGCGCAGACTCGTTTACACATCAGAAGGGTCTCATGCGCAGTTCATACACATCAAAGTATGGCCATCAGATGCAGGATGTTCACTTGTTCAAGCAGGTAATCTATGCAGAGGAGAACACCGACCTGCATTTGCAGTTGACCGACCATGAGACCTACCACACGTATGTTCGTTGGTTTGATTATAAGACCGATGCAAGACCCGAGGGTTTGACGATGCTGAACGGCAACGGCCTCATCATGATGGACGAAGGCTATTTCTATGTAAATCATGGTATTGACGAGCGCGATGCGACTTACCACTATACATCCGGCAATCCTATGATTGCTGCAGATCAATCTGACTATACCGACTATGTTTACCATCGTGAGAGCGCGATGAATAGCAACGGCCTGGCAGAGCCACTCACATCGCTTAACGCATCGGATTTCAGCGAAGGCAACCTGACCGTATTGATCGTAGGAGAAGATGCGAACGGAGCATTCTTCTTAGGCACGCATTGGGTAACTGGAGAAGTGGAAACGTACCGTGAAGACGCTACGGTAGATGGCACTTATCAACTTAACTTGCAATCTTTCTTCGACATTGATGGATATAAACAAAATGCACATCTTTACACATTGGAATACGTTTCCGATGGCGTGTATAAACTATACAATGAAGGCCACGAGCTGAATGGTAACACCTGGGGCGACCAAGGCGATAAGGTGGGTCACGACCATAGTGAAGCAGCCAAGCAACTGAATCTGCTTTTCGATGCTAACGGTGTACAGATAAAGAGTGTATGCATGAACGAATGCTATTTGGGTTTGGCTAACAATGGCGAGAAGACCTATCCACGTTTCAATCAAGCAGATGCCGGTGTACGTTGGCATATCTATCCCCTGTCGGTGGAGTGGACTACCGAAATTACAGAGCCTACCCTTTCCCAACGTATTGTATATGATATTCGTCCGGCAAGCATGATGGCAGATACATTGAGTTTGTGTACCGGAGACAAATGGTTGGAAACCCATAACATGATGGCGCCCACGGGCAACACATTGTTCATCGGTCCCAAGTACAATTTCTTTGGAGGTGATTACGCAAACTACTATGTGCGTCAGGGCGGCAATATCATTCACCTGACGAGCGAAAATGCTACTTGGGAATGGAATGGAGTCACTTTGGATGCAGCACACGTGAACAACAATCACTTCATGGAAGTAAGTTCCAACTCTGCCAATATCATCACCTATGAATTAACCGTGACCTATGGTGGACAGACCTATAATGTAGCCAAGTTCACCGTAGATTATCATGAGAAATCAGAAATTGGCCCATTTGAGAGCTTGCCGGAAATACCGATACACGAAGTTAAAACCTTGAATGAAAAGCGCTTCAATTTCATCGGTTCCAACAAGGGTGATTACACCGATGATTGGCATGGCCAAGAAGCCACCTATTATTGGGTGCCGTTGACAGCTGCCGAGTCAAGTTATGGCTTCAAGATGACCGGTAATGATAATGTGACAGACAGGCAATTCGAATACGACCCTCATGATAAATTTCAATTGCCATACTACGACGAATATGCATTCGTATCATCTGCAGCAAGTGTAGGTGTGTTTCGTAATGATGTCGGTGCGGAAGAATTGTACAACCACCAATTAAGTTCCGATGCCGTTCGTCCGACAGGTTATGCTCTGTATGTGGATGGTTCTACGACTCCGGGCGAAGCCATGAACCTGCGTTTTGAGGCTGATTTATGCGCAGGAAGTATCATGTATTTCTCCGCATACGTTGCAGATGTCAGCGGCAACTCGTATGAAGGGCATGAAGCCTGTGCACCTAACTTGGATTTTGTATTGACCGGTATTATCTATAAAGGTGGTGAGGCTACGGAGACTCCGTTGGTTACCTATACAACAGGTGAATTTGGTCGCCATGCCGGACATAACGACGAGACCTACAAATGGTTGCATATCTTATTCCCATTTGAATTCGTATCCGAGATTAATTTTGACGCATACACGCTGAAGATCATGAACAAAGGCAAGAATGAGACCGGTAACGACTTCCTGCTTGATGATATCCAGATTTTCGTAAAGGAGCCACCTGTTCGTAATATTCAGGCTTCTACCAATAAATGTTTGGATGACGCCGAAGGCGACAATGTTGTTGTGTATGCTCGCGTAGATTATGATCAGGCCAAGATGGCCGCAGGTCAAATGCAGACGCTTTATTACAAATGGTATTTGGAAGATGGCGTGACCGGTCTGCCAATGGGTACAAATGTATATTATGGTTCCACCACCCATAAGGGAACACCCAACTTCTGTGGTCGATTTGAAGTACGTCAAAATCCTGTAGGAAGTGGTGCAACCATTTATAGCGATTTGCTGACGATGGATAAGATTCATAACGAATCAACCACAGCCTCCATGGCTTACATCTACGAGACAGAAGGTACCGAGCAATACTACGCTTATATCATTCAGCCCCTCTTGATTAGCGCCAACAAACGCTATGTATGCCGCGTTGCCTCCGATCCAAATGAATTGGAGAGAGCCAGCACGGACTGCTCTTCCATGACCTCTCTGCTGGTTGCCGGCGGCGTAAGTCTGAAGTTGGACGGTTCCATTATGGAAGGCGATGAAGTAGGCATCTGCGGCAACACTTCGCATAGGGTGAACACGTATATGAAGTTCGTGATTCAAGACGAAGAAGCCGGTAAGCTGGTAGAAGTAGAGTTTGACTGTACGTCCGACTGGTTGTTGGGTGACGAGAATTATATTCGTGCCAATTCTGAATTGTACAACAACTATGGTTATTCAGAAATAGAAAACGCCATCCACCGCTATCAATTGGATCCAGACTGCTCAGCAAAAGACACCATCCAATGGCTTGTATCTCGTGAGCGCTTGATATTGGATACGCTCAGTATCAATATCCAGCCAACGACAACTGCAAAAGATTCATTGGTATATACCGTCTTCCCACGTGAGGGCCGTTTCAATTATCAGGACCATATCATGGCTGTCTGTCAATCACCTCGTTCCGCCACCTTCAAATATATGAGTGAGGTAAAAAACATGATGATGGTAGGTTCACAGAAACCAAGAAGATTGCCTTACGAGGTAACCAAACAACCACGTATCATACGTTTGAATCACTTGCAGGCAAACTCTGGTGAAGCCACATTCCCATTCAATCTCGTGGATGACGATGATTCAAGGCGCGATTTCTATTTCAAGCACGCTATTCTCATCAATTCTACCTATGCAAATTGGCATCAAATAGTCAATAGCATGGATGGTGACACCATCATCAATTTGTCCAAAAAACACATTATTTGGAACGAGACATTGGTATCTGATGGAGGCTACGAATACATAACCATCACAGGCAACCTGATTAAGGCTTTGCCTCACGGATATGATTACACCTTCTATTTCGTACCGGAAGAGGACGCCGATATTTACGATTGTACCGTAGGAAAGACCTTGGTAACGCTTCGTCTTGTGCCGGAAGTTGTATATTGGAAGCCACAAAACCTGACGGGTGCATGGAACGATGATGCCAACTGGGATCCATTTGCTCCATTAGAGCCTACCAATGTAGTGCTGCTCAATCAAGAATACGACTTGCTTGACTCCATTCCAAATGCCCACATCTCACACGTTGATAGCATGCAAATCATGTCATTGGAGCCTAATGCTCAGCCATGTATTTCATACGATATCAATTACAAACCATTCGTCTGCAACAATATCTACGTACCTGCGGATGCAGCATTCCCAGACCAGGCATTTGTAGATATCCGAGGCAATTTGTACTATGACCTGAAGCCAATCAATGGTGAATACATATTGGCAGCAGTACCTGTACAAGGCATAGTGGCAGGCGACCTCTTCACGCCGCTCACAGAGATGCCGGGTTTGGCCAATCCACATGCCGTTAATCGTAGTCAGGACCACCCATTCGAAGTGGCCGCCATTCGACAAGTGCCAGGAGAACGCGCCGAAGACCGCATTGAGAACAAGTATTTCGACAAATACTTCAACAAGAACATCGTTCAAATTGGCGAAGAAGGTTCCAGCTCGTCACAACTGGGTTGGTCTATCGAGAACAACGATGCCACCACCCCAATCTTACCGGGAAATGGTTTTGCACTCGGTGCTATATTTAGCCAAGACAATGGTCAGGTGATTCGTTTGCCAAAAGTTGATAATTCCTACTATTATTACAAGCGCGATGACGAATTGTGGACAGAGGAATATTATCAAGGAACCATCACTCGTCCCGGCACACCGGGTAAGGCCGCATTCTCCAAGGACATGAACACCTACACTCTCGGCAACGAAAGCAATGACCACAACGAGGGTGGCAACCGAGTCTTCACCTTTGGCAATCCAACGTTGGGCTATCTTGACATGAACAGAGTGGTCACCGGCAATAGCGCTGTGCTGCAATACGCTACCTACGATTTTGTTGACAACTCAACCATTGCCACCATCGAAAGCAGCGGACGCACGATCTCGTCTTCTCCAACCGACGTCAACCGCCTGTTAGCCCCGGGACGCTCCGTTTTGGTAGTGCTGAAATCAGATGCGCCAAATAGAACGGTGACAATCACTCCGGATATGATCGTGGATGCCAACGGCGAAAACAGACATTCGATTCAACAAGCCGTAGGTGCTCCTACAAGGGCCCAACAACAAACAGATGCAGACGTTTTGCAGAAGGCAATCTATATCACCGCCCGCGTAGGTAAAGAAGGAGAGGCCAACACCCTTTATAGTCACGCAGTACTGCATGAAAACGCGAATGCCAGCGACGCAGTAGTCGAAGACGAAGATGTCGAGTCGCTACTCCTTGATCCGGAGTTGACTCCTTTCAGCATCTACACCGTAGCAGACGGCAAAGGACTGAGCATCAACCAATTCAGCCAAGCCACCAGCATTCCTTTGGCATTCTACACTCAGACGAGTACTCCTAACGAGGTTGTTACCTTTACCGGTAATGATGCGTACTTAAGCGAATGGGATCTGGTCAACACCAAAACCAACAAACGTGTCCAACTCTACAACGGATTCAGCACGACATTATCGCTACCGCAGAAGGGTAAGATTCAATACATGCTGGAGCACATGCGTGCCACAGGTTTCGACCAGATAGAGCATTCCGAAAGCACTCTACATGTGATTGGAGAACAAGGACAACTGCTGGTATACAGCGATACCGAGATGGGAACTGTGACCATCTATGATGCCAACGGACGCATCGTCACGATGCAAAAGGATGCTGGGATGAGCACAACATTTGAGTTGTCAACCGGACTCTACATCATCCGAACGACGACTGGTATTACTAGAGCAATCGTACAATGAGAACATTAAAAAAATTGACAATATGCATGGTTTTTGCGCTTGGACTGACAACAGTTCAAGCGCAAACGCACTATCGGGCATGGGCCGACAAGAATGGCTGGTTTCACCTCTCATGGGTCAACTTGGGACTATCTGTAGCAAACGTGATGGGACAAAAAAGCAATGTACAGCTTCCTACCAATCTCAATCGCAACGGAGACTTGAGAAGTCTTGAGCTTGCGCCCGAGTTATCACTTTTCCGACTCAGACTATCAGTCGTGGACATCAACTGGTTAAGCGTTGGCGGCTCTTTCGAAAAAATGCCAACGGACCAAAAGAAATCGGGCTTTGATGTCAGGAATTTCTATTGGAAACCTACCCTGCTCTTCCATATCCCCATGAATGCGAACTCTTCATTCGCTTTTGGTGGAGGCGCAAAGATTTATTTCCAAAACGAGAAAGCCAATGTTCAGGAGATAGCAGCAGGACGACAAGTCGTAAATATATTCAACAAACCGACCTACATCGATCCACGCATACAAGTAGGTTTCCATTTCATCCTGACATCGCGTTTTGCCGTTGATTTGTACGGACATTACACGACTGAATACTGGGGAATAACAGATCAGGGCAAACTGAATCTGCAAAACCACATCATCGGCGGAGAGTTCGACCTGGTATTCTGACGACCGACATACCTTTCTCTTGCGTATTTTTTCTGATGTTACTTGATGCCACGAGCGTTAAGTGCACGCTGGTATTCACGCGCATTTTGCAGATGCTCGGTATAGGTACGGGCAAACTTGTGAGTTCCGTCAAAGTTGCTATTGGCACACATATAAAGGTAACCTTTTTCTCGGTCAACGGGATGAAGCGTAAAATCCAGCGTTTGAGCCGTAGGGATACGAATAGGTCCGGGTGGAAGGCCTGCTACACGATATGTATTGTAGGGCGACTCAACCTCAAGATGACGCTTAAGGATACGACGCAGTTTAAAATCCTGCATAGCAAACTTGACCGTAGGATCGGCTTGCAACATCATTCCTTTTTTGACACGATTGATGTACAGACCTGCAACAACAGGTTTGTCGATATCTTTGTTGGTCTCCTCCTCCACGATGGAGGCGATGACAGCCACCTGCTCTGGGGTGAATCCCATGTCCTGCGCCAACTGCTTGCGCTCGTCGGTCCAGAAAGCATCATGTGCCTTTTTCATACGCTGGAAAAAAGCATCCGGAGTGATGTCCCACCACATCTCGTAGGTATCGGGTAAGAACAAACATACCGCATTGGGTATATCCAGGCCAAACTGAGCCATGTAACACGTGTCTGCCAATCGGCTGGCTATATCGGCAGAATCCAACATCAGTTGCTCCGCTATGCGCGCCGACAATTGCCCTTGAGTACGTATGCTACGGAACGAAAGAGAGACCGGCTCTTGCCAACCATTACGGAACTTGCGAATGAAATCAATGTCTGCCATATGAGGCGGCAACTTGTAGCAACCGGTTCGCACATACTCCTGCCCTTCTGCAGGCCAATGCATCCACTTGGCATGCAAGTGGAGACTCCAGGGCGATGCAATTGTGTAATATTCGGATACCTGATGAAGGAGGGAATCGATACTCGTATGCGGATATACGTAGATAAGATGTTCCTCCTCATCCTGAGAAGACAGATTGCTACCATACAACCGATAGGCCTGCCAGCCGGCAAACGCACCCACTATTGCCAAAATAACGGCAGTACTTATCTCGGTAACAATCAGCCATTTAGGCTGTTTATTTTTACTTTTTTTCGTCATAATATCTGAAATTTCTGCAAAAGTACTGCTTTTTTCTTATATACGCAAGTTTTTGGCATAATTTTTGCACAATTTTAAGCATGAAGAAAATACTATTGTGTCTTTTTATAAGTTTACCAACGCTTCTTTGGGCACAAACACATACGGTACAAGGACGCGTGGTAAATAAAGAAAATGGCGAACTGCTGGAGATGACGGCGGTTCGCGTGTTTCGCTATGCAGCAGGCGACTCCACGTTGATAACAGGCGGGCAAACGGATCAAAACGGCGCCTTTCACCTACGTGTAGAACCTGGCAAGTACGCGTTGATTATCAGCAACGTAGGTTATTTTCCCACGAAAGTGCCCTTCTCTGTTACCAATCAGGATGTGAACCTGAAAAGCATCGCGTTGAAAGAAGATGTGCAGGCATTGGGAGAGGTACAAGTACGCGGTACAGCGGCAGAGATGACCGTACGTGGCGATACCCTCGAATACAACGCCTCGGCCTATAAAGTCAACGAAAATGCCATGGTGGAAGACCTGCTGAAGAAGATGTCCGGCGTAGAGGTCTCGTCTGACGGCTCTGTGACCATCAATGGCGAACAGATCAAAGCCGTACGTATCGACGGTAAGAAGTTTTTCGGTAGCGACGTACAAACGGCCACCAAGAACATACCTGCCGACATGATTGAGAAGATTCAGGTCGTCGATCAGAAGTCGGACATGGCCAAAATGACGGGTATTGAGGACGATGACACCGAGCGAATCATTAATCTGACGCTGAAGCAGAACAAGAAGAAAGGCCTGTTCGGCAACTTCTCGGGCGCAATAGGTTCGGATGCTTTGGGCGACGATCAGACACAGTTGTTTCACTATAACTATCCGGGTACACCTGCCGAGAATGCTGCGCAATTTTTCAATCAGGATTTTCGATACAATGCGTCAGCGTTTATGAACCTGATGCTGGGTGAGAGCCAAACGACAATCGTGGCAGGCGCCAACAACACCAACGAAGCCCGCTCGGGTCGTGGTCGTGGATGGATGGGCGGTGGCAACCGCAGCGGTATAACATGGGCCGAAAACCTGGGTGTGAACACAAACGTCATCTTGTCGCCGGCATGGACATTTGGTGGCGATGCATCTATCAACCACACCAGCAATCACACTCTGACCGATTCGGAAAAAGAGCAGTACACGCAGGGAATGACCTACAACAACAACGACTCCACAACGAGCAATTCGCGCGGTTGGGATGCCAACATGCGTCTGGAGTTCGAGTTCAAACCGGATACGATGAACACCCTGCTCATCAAGCCGAATCTGAGCTACACCAACACATGGACCAACAAGCAAAACGACTTTTTGTACACATCAACTAATGACGTCAGTAGCGCATGGGGCTACGATACGTTGAGCTATGGTAACCAGCGAAACGAATCGTTGCAACAGGAGATAAACGGTAGTTTACAGGCCATCTACAGCCATCGCTTCGAGAAAAAAGGGCGCAGCATCTCGCTGGATGCACAAGGTGGTATCACCAACACGACTACCGGCAGCTACAACATCGCCTCCGGCAGTATCGATGCCATCAATCAGCATCAGAACCGTCTCTCGCAGTCGGGAAAGTATAGTGTAAAACTGACCTACATCGAGCCCTTGTATAAGCAAAACCATTTCTTGGAAACCAGCATTCGCTTTGAGCAAACGATGCGCAAGAGCAGCAAGGATCAGTACAATCTGGCAGCAGACGGCAACTATACGGACTATGACGCCGACTATAGCAACAGCTTCCGTAACATATTCTTTGACGAACAACTGGAACTGAACTACCGCTACTTGCAGGGGCCTGTTGACCTGACTGTAGGCGTGCGGGCCAACCCATCGCAAACACACAGCACCACGACCTATGCCACCGGCTACGTGTTCGATACCCTGGTGACGGTGTGGAACTTTGCGCCAAGAGTGAACCTCAAGTACAAGTTGGGCAAGAAGCAATTTGCGCGTATCTTCTATCGCGGGAACTCTCAGCAGCCATCTGTCAGCCAGATGGAACCTGTACGTGATAACTCGAACGCCATGTCCGAGACGGTCGGTAATCTGGGCCTGAATCCGGCATTCCGCCATATGTTACGTGCCTTCTTTAGCAGCTACAATGCTGACCGCATGTCCTCAATCAACACAGGCGTGCGCGCAAATATAACTAAGGACGCATTGGTCTATAACACCCTGTACGACGAGACCGGTAAAGCGTTCCGCCAAACGGTAAATGCAAAAGGCACACCTTTTGATGTGGGTTGGGACCTGATGTACAATACGCCGGTGGTCAAGAACAGACTGCATTTCTTCACGCGCACGGCCTTGGGATACAATCAACGTCTGGCATATGTGACACATGGGGCTACGGTTGATCTGGATAATTTTGCTCTGGGAGATGAGTCCAGAACAGGCAACCTGAGTGCCAGCGAAGACCTGTCTTTACGTTTCAGCCACGATGTGGTAGATTTGGGTGTACGAGGAAACGTGCGTTATAGCCGTACGCAAAACAACCAAACTGCCAACATCACCAATACCATTGATTGGGGCGTAACCGCGGACTTCAATTTCCACCTGCCATACAATTGGACGATCTCCACCGACATCGGCTACAATGACAAATGGGGCTATGGACAAAACCTGGGCAACCTGAGCGAAATCATGTGGAATGCCAAGATTGATAAAACATGGAAGGCCGCTACACTATCACTTAATTTCTACGACATACTCAATCAGAAAAAGAACGTTATCGAAACGATTGGCGAGAACTATATCCAATATCAGCGCTTCAACACATTGCCGACCTATTTCACCCTCAGTTTCACCTACAAGCTCAATCGTATGGGCGACCTGAAGGCGAAAGGACATGCCGGCTTTATGCAGGAGATGATGGAGGGAGGTCGTCAACCCGGTCGCCCAGGAGGGACGCCACCGGGACCTCCACCATTCATGAGATAAGCATTCTCAAACGGCCCATTATCTCCCACACAGATTTGCTCTGTTATCGTTTTTGACCATAAAAAAGCGGTCTTATCATAGCGTTTTTTCGGAAAAAATGCGAGTGCTATTGCGTAAATAAAATATTTTTCGTAATTTTGCACTCGCATTTTATTATTAACCAGAGGGGCACTGCGCTATTGCCCCAATTTTATGCTTTCATTCTTACATATTCTCATCCTCATCGGTTCGGTTACCATGCTTATGTATGGTATGAAGGTGATGAGTGAAGGCCTGCAGAAAATGGCAGGTAGCAAGTTATCGCATGTGTTAGGCACCATGACTACGAATCGTTTTACGGGCGTTCTCACAGGTGCCTTTATTACGGCCAGTATCCAGTCTTCTACCGCCACTACCGTCATGACGGTTTCGTTCGTTAGTGCCGGTTTATTGACCCTCTTTCAGGCAATTAGTGTCATCATGGGTGCCAACATCGGTACCACTTTCACGGCCTGGATTATGGTACTGGGCGGCTCCTCATTCGACATGCGCTATATCATCTACAGCGCTATCCTGATAGCCGTAGTACTCATCTACACCAAGCGAAACACCAACATGGGTGAGTTCGTTATCGGTTTGGCATTCATGCTTTTGGGTCTGTACACACTCAAGGTTAATGCCAACGATATGCACCTGGATGAGGTGTCGGCGGTTCGCAATTTCTTTGCGGCTACATCCTCTTGGGGATACGGCAGCTATTTCCTTTACCTGTTCATAGGCGGATGCCTCACTTTCGCTGTACAGTCTTCGGCGGCCATCATGGCCATCACCATGACTCTCTGCTCCACCAATGTCTTGCCTATCGATATGGGTATCGCATTGGTCATGGGTGAGAACATCGGTACCACCATTACCTCCAACGTGGTCGCCCTCTCTGCCTCCACCAATGCACGTCGTGCTGCTATGGCCCACCTGATTTTCAACGTGTTCGGTGTGGTTTGGGTGCTGTGCGTTTTCCGCCTGTTCGTTGGCACTATCTGCGAATTATGGGGAGTAGATTTCACTCCGGGTAAGATTACCGCCGTAGGCGACAGCCCTGAAGAGCGAGCACTTTTTGCTACCAAGCTGAACGCTATTTTGGCTACGTTCCATACCGCTTTCAACGTTTGCAACGTCTGCATCCTCATCGGATTTGTTAAGCAGATTGAAACGCTGGTTTGCAAGATTATCCCGAACAAGAACGTGGCTGGCGAAGAGGATGGACAACTCAAGTTCATCTCCGGCGGTCTGCTTTCTACCTCCGAAATGTCGCTCCTCCAGGCATGGAAAGAGATTGGAGTATTCGGAGCGCGTACCAAGCGTATGATGGGCATGGTGAATGATTTGTTCGAGATGGAAGACGATACCGAGTTTAACAAACTATACAGCCGAATTGAGAAGTACGAAGGCATCTGTGACCGCATGGAGGTCGAGATAGCATCCTTCCTCAACAAGGTCGCAGATGGTCGTTTGTCTGAGCAGTCAAAGCACGAGTTGCACAGAATGCTGCGTATGGTCAGCGAGCTTGAATCGGTAGGTGATGCCAACTTCAATCTGTCTCGTTACATCCGCCATAAGCACGCTGCCAAAGTGCCTTACACCGAGTACCAGATCAATAACGTCAAGACGATGTTAGGCCTGCTCGACAATGCGGTCAATCACATGGTCAGCGTCCTTAGCACAGAGAAAATGAATATGAGCGAGGCTGACCTGATGAAGGCGGTCAATCTTGAAAATGAGATTAACAATTTCCGCGATCAACTCAAGTCGCAGAACACCATCAACGTAACCGAGCACAAGTACGAGTACCTCACGGGTGTTAACTATATGGATATCGTGCTGGAGTGCGAGAAGATGGGTGACTACATCATCAACGTGGAGGAGGCTGTATCCGGTAAGAGTACGAAATAACGGACATCCATACGGATGTTGTAACCATAACATCAATAAAGCGGGTTTCCCTTTCGGGCGACCCGCTTTATTGGTATTCAATCAGTTCTCGTAGAAATACACTCGCTTAACCCGTCGGCTGACTGAGGTAAGAATCTCGTAGGAGATGGTGCCCAGCTGATTGGCCATCTCCTCGATTGGAAGAGAGTCACCAAAGATTGTAGCTTCGTCTCCGGGCTGTGCATCCGTCCCCGTGACGTCTATCATGCATAGATCCATGCACACATTACCCAGAATAGGGCATCGCTGGCCACGAACCAACACCGAATAGGCACGGTTCCCCAATCGGCGGTCAAAGCCATCGGCATAGCCTATCGGTATGACCGCTACCTGACGATCCTCCTCCAGCCATGTGTGGCGACCATAGCCTATCGACTCACCTTTGCCCACAGTCTTCACGCTCAGAAGAGTGGACTTCAACGTGCATACGTTTCGCAACTGTCCGCCTTGGGGACCCTTGTCATGAGCACCGGCACCATCGAACGAGAAACCATACAAACCTATGCCCAAACGACACATATCGAACTGATACTCCGTAAATCGCTCTATTCCGGCTGAGTTGAGGATATGCTTCATTACTGGCGCACCCGTTCCCGCATAGAGCGGCTTCAGGCCCTCTATCAGGAAGTCGGCACATTGCGAAAAACGTGCTATCTGCTGATGCGTAAAATCGTCCCACGAAGGCTCATCGGCCACACACAGATGCGAGAACGTGCTGCATACGCGCAACGCTTTCTGCTCGCTCAGTCGAGCCAGCAACCGAGGCATATCTTCCCACTCAAAACCGAGGCGATGCATGCCCGAGTCGATCTTGATGTGGATGGGATAATGCTCCACACCCGCATTCTGAGCCGCCGTTATCATGTTCTCCAGCGACTGGAAAGAATAGATATTCGGCTGAAGATTGTTTTCTATTATCGTACTGAGAGCCGTGGTCTCCGGATCCATGATGATGATAGGCAGATGGATGCCGGCCTTGCGAAGTTCCACGCCCTCATCACATACAGCCACGGCCAGATAGTCGGCACCATGCTCCTGCAGACATTGCGCAATCTCGATGCTGCCTGTACCATAAGCAAACGCTTTCACCATACACGTCAGCTTGGTTTCCGGTCTCAACCTGCTCTTGAAATAGCGCACATTATGGGCCAAAGCCGAGAGGTTGACCTGCATCACGGTTTCGTGCGTTTGCCGCATCAGGCGCTCCTGAATCACCTCTTCATCATAACCTAAAGCACGCATGACAAGCGCACACGTACGCGCATTCTGATGGCTCGGGTCCTCGATGATGGTCTGGCAGTCGGCGAAGAGTTTCATTTTCTCCTGACGCTTCTGTTCTATCGAACTGAAGTTCTCGCCATGTTCCTGGCCGATATAGGTAATCACACCCATCGTAGGACGGATGATTCGCTGCAGTTTGGCCATCTCCCCGGGTTCTGAGATTCCGGCCTCAAACAGGCATAACTGACTGTCTGCATTCATCTGCCATACCGACAAAGGCACACCTATCTGCGAATTGTAGGAGCGAGGCGAGCGCGTGATGCGATAATCGTCTTTCAGCAATTCGTACAACCACTCTTTCACCACCGTCTTTCCGTTGCTGCCCGTGATTCCCACCACGATGGCATCGGGATACAGACTGCGCTTATAGGCCGCCAATTCCTGCAGGGCCTGCAGCGTATCTTCTACAAACAGGAACGACGCATCGGCATAAGATTCGTTAATCTTACGATCGTTATGTACGACAAACGCGCGAACACCTTTTTCATACAACTCGCCTATATATCGTGCGCCATCCTGACGATCGGTCCTCAGCGCAAAAAACAGAGTCTGCTCGGGGATGGTGGTCAGCTGGCGAGAGTCGGTTAGCAGGTACTGAATATCCAGGTCTTTCGCGATTCCGGCCTGCGCACACATTGCTATGGCTATTTCCGTTAGTTTCATAACTGCGATACTTTTATTTGCCTCCCCTTCGGGCCGGCATCGATAGCGTCAATTCAGGTCGTAGCCGTAATGCTTCAAGCGACCCTCTTTCTGACGCCAATCTTTATCCACTTTCACAAATAGCTGAAGGAAGATTTTCTTACCAAAGAAGGCTTCCAGATCTTTTCGGGCGTCAGAACCCACCTTCTTCAGAGCACTTCCCTGACGACCGATGATGATGCCTTTTTGGCTGTCTCTTTCCACAAAAATGACCGCCGAGATGCGAATCAGTTCCTCATCTTCCTTGAAACTCTCCACCTCCACTTCCACGGAATAGGGAATCTCCTTATCATAATTGAGCAAAATCTTTTCACGTATGATTTCGTTCACGAAAAAGCGCTCCGGTTTATCCGTCAGCTGGTCCTTGTCGAAGAACGGAGGACATTCCGGCAGACATTCCACGATTCGTTTCATCAGGCCATCCACACCGAAGTTCTCGCGAGCGGAGATTTGGAAGATCTCAGCCTGAGGCAGCTCTTTATGCCAAAAGTCCACCAGCGAAACCAGCGTCTCCTGCGTCGTCAGGTCAATCTTATTGATGATCAACAACACCTTGGCGCGGGACTGCTGCACTTTCTCCAGGAAATCAGCATTACGCTCTGCCGAATCGTTCACATCGGTTACGTACATCAGTACGTCGGCATCCACCAGGGCCGATTTACTGAACTCCAACATCTGCTCCTGCAGACGATAGTTGGGTTTCAGCACACCCGGCGTATCCGAAAAAACAATCTGCCAATCGATGGGTTCTGCACTAGCCGTCTGTGTGGCATCTGCGGCATAACCGGCAGGCAATGTACCGTTTACGATACCCATGATGCGATGACGCGTTGTCTGAGCCTTGCTCGTGATGATACTCAGGCGCTCGCCTACGAGGGCGTTCATCAGGGTTGATTTTCCCACGTTGGGGTTACCAACTATATTTACGAATCCACTTTTATGCATACTCTCTTTATTTTTGATTTTTGTCAAAGCCTCAGCTCCGTCTGTTGGCTTGCATCCTTCATCAGCCGCAAGCGTTCCTCCTTCTATTTTGTTTTGCAAAAGTACTACTTTTTTTTGAGATTGCCAAATAAAAGCGCAAAAAGTAGCAGAATACTTCGTCAGAATGGATAATATCATGCCCGCATAGTGTTTCAAACAATCAATTTTGCACTTTAGAAAAGCCCATATTTTGCATCAAAAAACAAGCAAAAATACGCGATTTTGCTATCCATGCTTAGCAAAATCGCACAAAATGAGCCTTTTTTGAACAATTTTCATAAAATATTTGGTAGTATTAAAAAAATGTAGTAATTTTGCATCGTGTTTTTCATGGTATTAGATTTAAGGTTAAGTAAAGATTGTGGCTAAAAGCCCGTTGTCGAGATGACAACCGATCTTGCAACGAGAACGACCACTTGGTCGTTTTCTTGTTTTATAAGGGTTCCTTTCGCGCCAAAGACATCGTTCTTGGAAATGTCTTGCTGCCGACAGGAATCCTTTTCTTTACCCTCTTAACTTTCTCTACCATCTATACTCTCTCTACTCTCTCTACTTTCTCCACCCTCCCCACTCCCTCCCCCAAAAGCAGGGGCAGCCGGAGGAGGCTTTGGAGTCTGCTCAAAAACAACGCGGGAGCGCCTATGCGCCCCCGCGAGTGTATAGTATAGTAAGGTGAGTTGGTTATTTGCCCAACTGCTGGCCCAAAGCGTTGTAACGGATACCATTGCTGATGATGATCAGCGAACCATCCTTCAGCAGTTTCTCTGCACGAGGTTGCTTCTCATCGAAAGCAGGGATATCCTCGATTGCCGTAGGAGTCAATGGTGCAGGAGCCGGAGAAACGACAACTGTCACATACTGCTCCAGGTCGGTACCCTGCAGCGCCAGACGAATCTGGGTCGTACCTGCCACATTACCCGTTACGTGAACAGAAGCCACGCCGGCGGCGCTCACCGTTTGAGTAGCGCTGACGGAACAGATGGCAGAACCCATGTTATCAGCCTGAACAGTCATGCCCTCAGCCGCAGCTGCCGGAAGAAGCGTGATGGTTGCATCAACGGACTGACCGGCCTGAACGTGGATAGCATCGGCACTCATCGAGTTGACTGCCATCGTGTGCTCCACATCCTGCTGGAAAGCACCCATTGCCACACCTGCATAGCTGTACAGAACGCCATTGGCGATAGCCACACTCACCTGCGTGGTGCCGAATGCACGGTCGGCCTTGTATGCCACGCGACGAACGTAGGTGACGTCATCGCCCGGAGTACGAGATTCCTCGTCCAGCAACGTGATATGACCGCTGATTGGCGCAGCACCCGTGCCCTTCTCGGTTATAGAGATATTGTCCGTGGTCATGTAGGATGGAATCATATAGCGGTCGAAAGTGAGCACGATAGAGTCGTCATAAGCCTGAACGGACTCCAACTGAGGAGCGGACATGCGCACCATCGGACGGTTGATTTCCATCTGTGGAGGAGGCACTGGCAACCACTCGGTTTCCAATGGCTCAAAACCGTCCTTGGCGAAGCGAACCTGCCACAAGCCCATTGGCACATCCCAGCCGTAGCGACCCGCAAAATCGGTCACCTGCGGGTTCTCCTGATCGTAGAACGCAGCGTCCCAAAGGGTCTCGGGCGCACTCTCATTCTCCTTGGTGTAGATGGTGGCAGTTACGCCCTCTACGCGATTGCTCGTTACGGCCTCATAGATATAGCCGGATGGGTCGGCGATGGCACGTACACCTGAACATGGGGTATACAGCAGACGGATGCCGCGAACATAGTACTCAATGGTCATGTTGATGGGCATACGGCTGGTGGGAACATCCTTCACACACAGCCATGTTGAGCCGTCTCTGGTGAGTACAAATGGGGCAGCAAAAACGCGAGTGATAGTACCATTCTGGCCTGTCAACACGAAGGCAACAGAGTCTGGAGTACCCTCAAAATTAGCGGTAAACGTGAACTCCTCGCTATGGTAATAATAATAGTAATTTACGTCAGCCGCGCAATCATCGGTGTGCCATCTTACAGGCATTGGACGCTTGTACCAATTGTTGAAATGGGTAAATCCGAAATCGATTGGAGTAGCCACTTCGCTGGCACTCACACGCTCCACATTGACATATGAGGTGTCGGTTGTGATGATCACAGAGTGGTTCTCGGCAACAGCCGTCCAGCGCTCCACGTCTTCAGGAGAATCCACTCGCACGATGGTGTTCCAGTTACCCCAACCGTTGGAGCGAGCAGTTCCTATCGTGTTGCCGTTTCTGTCGCGTACGATGATATCCGAAGCCACGGGGCCCATACCCTGAACTTCGGCCATAAGTTCGTCGCCTTCCAGGTAAACCAGGTTTTCCGGAGCCTCCATCGTGATGCTGTTCACAGCCAAATCGGTACCGGACACCATCAACTGAGCACCCTGATAAGGGGTCACCATACCACCGATGGTATAGTTGCCTTTCTTATTGATTTGGAAGCTCAGACGCAGACGAGTGGCATCCACATCGGCCTTGTTGGTCAACTGCGAAGCGTGGTAAATAAGGATATTCGAAGTCTCGTTCAGGACGTGAGTCTCGGTTTCAACCGGAGCTGCCAGGCCTATCATGACTGAACCCGGAACCACTTCCAACTCCTTTGGTACGACCAGGTAGTAGGAGAGCACATCGCTCTGGAGCGCGCGAGGTGACTCACGCAGATCGACATGCATCGTGAGGGTATTGATGTCCGCGATGAGAACCTGATTGCGGGCCAATTGCAGGCCGGCCTCTACGACACCTTCTTCCGGATTGGGGGTCTCCGTATATTCAGGAATGATCTCCACGTCCAGGTGGGTCGTTTCCTGATCGGTAATATTGAATTCCCAGATATTGGCTTCGTTGTCGTTGGCGGCTTCACCCAGGAACTCTGTCAATTGCGAGGTCGCATAGGGGTGTTTCTCGTCGATGGTCACCAGGTTATACTGCCCCGGAGCCAGATTGAATGCATAGAA
Source organism: Paludibacteraceae bacterium (assembly GCA_024399615.1). Taxonomy (GTDB): domain Bacteria; phylum Bacteroidota; class Bacteroidia; order Bacteroidales; family Paludibacteraceae; genus Colicola. The sequence continues at coordinate 20,950 of JAKSNQ010000030.1, forward strand.
CTCGCTCTGTTGCTGCTGCTCGTTGTACGCAAAGCTATAGCGTGCAAGGACAGACGTCAATTCCGAGTCAAGAATGATACCTACCGCATTGCTGCGCTCATAGGTGTAGGCATGCAGCGTACCGGCTGGTTCGCGACCTGCGGCTACCTGATTCTCCGGACGAGCTTCCAGCCACGTGTAGATAGGTTGCTGACCGCCCATGATCACGATCGTATCTTTCTCATAGAAATAGGAGTCGAGCGGAGCCATTGGCGTGATGTGGATCAGCACCACGTCGTTGTCGGCCATGAGTGGGCTGACATTACCTACGCCATAGACGATCTTGGGTTCGCCGGTTGTTTCCCAGCTGATGATACACTGGTCGGTGATGTCATCATTTCCCTTGGCCACCCGGATGGTTGCCTTCGAGGCGTGAATAGCGTTGTCAAGAGGGAGGGTGAGGTCGTCCTCGAGGAGGAAGGACTCGTTATAGAGTACCTCGCCCTGAGGAGCTGTTACAGAGAGGGTATATTCTGCGCCGGAATAGACGGTGAACACATACGAAGTCGTGCCTGCCACCACTTCACGAGTGATGGTGCGGCCATCTGCGGTTGTCAGCGTCAGGCTGCAGCCCTCATACATAGAATTGGTCAGGCTGACGGTTATCGTCTTACTCTCCTGAACCTGATCCGGAACAAGGGTGTAGTCGCTCCAGAACGAGTCGCTCATATAGTCGTTGAGAGACGCTGCAGGAACGATGATTGTCAGGTTGTCTGTCTCTATACCCAAGAAGATATTCTGGGCCTCAGGAGGCACGGGGCTCTTCAGTTGCAACGTGGTCAGGTTGCTATTGCCCAAGAAGGCCTGTTCGCCGATGTAATTTATGGAAGCAGGCAAGACAACGGAGAAAAGGTTCCAGCCCTCAAATTGCCATGAGTTGATATCATGGAACTCGCCTTCCATGTCGCCCAAATCCAGAGAATGGAGGTTCGGGTAGTTGTACGGAGCCAGAGTCCACAGGTCGAGCCAATTGGCTTGACCGAACAGGTGGATACCGGTCACTTGTTCTCTCGACACCTCATTCAGGCGAAGGACTGCGGACACTTGTCGACTCAGGTCGCTGAATTCGCGGTCTGCCATCATCAGTTCCACATGCGCGGTGCCCGTAGAGGCGTCAAAATAGCCGTGAGGTACATAGCCCGGGTTGAACGGAGAATAGCGATAATTGGCACGCAACGTAATATCTTCTGTTGCCACAAGCTGAACGGTATCCTGAGTGCTGTACACGTTGCCGGTCTCATCCAGGAACGACACAAACTGCCATTCGCCGTTCTGATGGCCTACTATGGTAACGTTTGTGCCTTGGGCCACTTCCGCCTCTCCGGAGAACCAGCCATTCGGCGTGGAGATCTCCACGCTATAGGCCAGCCATTCCGGTTGGGCCAGGATGCTGATTCTCACATCCTCTGCATACGCCTGCTGCGAATGCATCATGCCGACCAACATCAACAGGGCGGCAAGGAATGAATATATCTTTTTCATAAAATTCTTATTCATAATCAGTTAACATTAGTAGTTGAGGACTTTCTTCACATCGTCGCCACGGCGAATGATATAGATTCCCTTGGCGCTGGTGTCGCCCACTTTCTGGCCGGTCAGGGTATATACTTCGCCGAGGGTCTCTTCTGCCTCGATGTTCTCAACAGCAGTAGGTGCCTGAGGCGCGCCAAAGCGCAGTTCGAAGCGGTTGGTGTAGTTGCCCGGAGTGGCATAGAACGTATAGCCGGCTGCCGTAAGAACGGTCTCCACATTGCTCAGGTGGTCGATGAGGGTGATATCCTCCATCTCCTGATCCAATGTGATGGTGTAGTCGCCGGACTGACGGAGCGACAGGTTCAGCAGCACGGAGCCGTTGTCATACGGACGCTCGTTGATTGCCAGCTGCGCCTCGCCCATCGACGATGACAGGAGGAGCTTCTCGCTGCCGAATGTCAACTTAGGCGCATCCACGCCCTGCTCATAGTCCATCGAAGCGGACTCGTTCAGCACGATACGGCAAGCATCTGTCAACTCGTTGCCGCTCACGCGTATATTGATTAAGGTGCGGTGGTTACGCGCCGGAGCACATGGAGCGCCTGAGTCGTTGTCGCCCATGTTGGACACCTGATCCGGACGAGCCGTCATGCGGCGACCGCTTGCGGGAACGGCAATCGACTGCTCGTTGTTGCGAGCCTGATACAGGAAACTCTCGCCGGGCTGGAGCACATAGTAGTCATCACGGAGCGACAGGAATGTGTATCCACCGTCTTTGCCTGCTCCCAAGAAGACGCCTATCAGGCCATCGCTACCCATCTCACGTGCATTGTAGAAAGCGGGGAACGGATTGGCCAGCAGGTTCCAGTTGCTCAACCATGGCTTCACGCCCGTGTGGTGACTCAGACTCAGCGTCTGGTCGCTGTTCACGAAGATATTGTTTTGCTGCCCGGCTGGAGCCGTAAACTCAAACTCATAAGGCACGTTCACATCACGATCATCGTAATGCTGGAAGATGAAAGGCGTATGCGCAGGGATTATCTCGCCGGGTTCGTAGTCAACCCATGCTTCGTTTTCGTGTCCCTGGGCCTGCAGAGCCGGATCAAAATGGCGAAGTGCTATGAACACGTCTGCATTGGTGTAGAAATCGTTGACCGGTACATCAAAGGGCAGCGAAGTGAAGACCCAACTTCTGTCGGAGTAGCTCTCTCGGAGCACTACCTCGTCGGCGGTCAGGTTACCCTCGTTGACAAGGGCGGTCTGCAGCGACGTATAGTAACGGCTGAAATATATCTGTGGGTCAGATGGGTTCCAACGCATCTCGTCGTTCCATCTTGCCCACGTGCTCTCACCATTGAAGTCACGCTTGCAGAAGCGGCTGAAATGGGCGGTGGTGGCATTATTCACCAGCAGCGCACCTACGTGGTCGCCCAGGCGCTCCGAATAGTCAAGCAGAAGGCTGTGGTTGTTCACGCCCGCCAGCGTGTCCAGCGCCGTTGGGTCCAGTACCAGAAAATCAAACGAACTGTCGTGATCCTCAAAGAAGTAGCCAAAATTGCGATAGGCCTCCTTAATCTGGTCGTTGGCTGGAATAACGACAGCCATGTCTCGGCCCCAGGTATCCAACACGAACATGGTGTTGGCGATAATCGTATCCGGATAGATGCCATACAGACCGTTCCATGGGCACTCTGCCGTCTCCGGAGCATTCACAACGATATGCTTCAGGTTATTGCAGTAATAGAAGCCTTGACTGCCGATTCGCTCCAGGTGCTCGCCAAAAGTAAAGTGCGAGAGGTTCGAACAGTTGTAGAAAGCCTGGTCCCCTATCACGCGCAGATTGGGGAACTCCATTTCTGCAATCGTGGACATATAGAAGGCCCAATGGTCCAGCGAATCCAAAGCGGGCAGTTCCAAACGCTCCAACAGAGGGCAATTGAGGAAGGCATAGGGACCCAGCGCAGTAAGCTTAGGTGCATAGATATAGTCGAAGAGCGGACAGTCCGTAAATGCTCTGATCACCAAACCCTCCAGATCCGGCAGGTAAGCACCTTTCAGGTTGGAGCAATCGGTAAAGACATTCACGCCTAAGCCCACAACATGCGTCAGGTCCAGCGTGTCGGCAAATGCGGTATAGTCAAATGTAAAATCGCCGATATACAACTGGTTAGAACGGATGGTCAGGCTGCTCAACGCGCGGCAATTGGTGAAATTGCGGTCTGCAATCGTGTCCACGGCTGCACCTAAAACCACATCACGAAGGTTGTTGTATTCCTCAAACATGCGACTGCCCACATAGGTCACCTCATCGCCGATGATCAGGTGCGCCACTTTATGGCGATTATCTGCACGCCAACTGTAGTATTCGTTGTCGGAATACAGAAGGTTATCAGGGATAGCGCCCTGTCCGGTAATGGTGAGCGTACTGTCCTCGGCATTAAAGACCGCGAGCAGGTTGTCCGGACCTATCGTCCAACTCGTTTCGGACGCAGCCGATGTGGCCATGTTCGAAAGTGCTGTTTGGCGCGCGGGTTGAGCAGACAACTGGCCCCACCCCACGACTGCCACAGCAGCCAAAAGAAGTAAAAATTTCCTCATAACGTTCGAGTGTTAGAATTGATATAAATGAAGTGTCAGTTACGATACAAAAGAAGCGTCAGTTACGATACAAAAGAAGCGTCAGTAACGATACAAAAGAAGCGTCAGTAACGATTGCGTATCTGTTGCGATGCAAAAGTACTGCATTTTCTTCATACA
>JAKSNQ010000031.1 GCA_024399615.1 Paludibacteraceae bacterium
TCGCTGCCGTTACTGTTAGTAATGATTGTCAAGATGTACTTGTAAAGGGGCTTACTGCCAATCACTCTCATTGACCTTGAAGCCATCTTCCTGCGGTTCTCGTTTTGTTGATTTGACGCTTTTTCTATGCTCTCATTGCATATTTCCTGTATATTTATGTAATATGGAGTTAATTATGAGGTTGTATGTTTTTTTGTCTTCACGTATGGGCACAAAAACACTTGAAGCCCTCTTCCGCGAGCTTTTATTTGTAAAAAAAACTGTTTTTTACTTGCTTATTTCAAAATTTTGTAGTAATTTTGCAGCAAAATCGATAGGTGTATTATTTTTATGAATCAAATATTGTATTCAGCAGAAAATTCTCATCACACAATGATACGCAACATTTTATTTGAAAAAGGACGTCTCCCTTTCCTGATGATTCTTTTGATAGGCATTTTGACTGCTTGTAAACCTTCTGTTAATGACCCGACGTCCACCGAGTTGGCCAGGGTGTTGTCTCTCTCTATTGTTGAAAACCAGGAGATTACTGTCGGCATTACCTCTGAATTAACCATTTCTTTTTTCCAGAATATCACCATTGTTCATCCTGAACAGATAACATTGAATGATTTACCGGCAAAGGCAACCATCTCAAACAATGACAAACATCAATTGGTTGTTGATTTGTCAAATTTGGAGTATGGCACGCACTATACTTTCCATCTGGCTGAGGGAGCTCTTTCTGCTGACTATGAAGGGGTTCCTCGCCCTTCGGTGGACGTCCTGCTTCATTTTTCTACAAAGGAAAAGAGAACTATGATCACTCAACTTTGTAACCCGGATGCCATTCCGGCTGCTCAGAACGTCTTCAATTTCCTTCTTGAGCAATATGGAAAAAAGATTCTATCTTCTACCATTGCCAACGTAAACTGGAATTTTGCAGAGGCAGAACTGGTATATCAGGCAACCGGAAAATATCCGGCCATTGCCACGATGGATTATATTCATATGTTTACGCTTACTTCGCACAACCCATTTAAAGGCTGGACGGTACCATATAATGATACACGTGATGTAGAGCGCTGGTGGGCTAACAATGGCCTGATTGCAGCGGGTTGGCACTGGAATATGCCGGCCAATGAAGATGCCATTAACGACACCAATGGTTACACCTGTACACCGGGTTCCGGCACCGTTTCGTCAAACGGAACTACTACTTGTGCAAAACCATCCAACATCATGAAGGAGGGCACATGGGAAAAGCGTATCGCGGATGAGGATTTGGCCAAGATGGCCGAACTGCTCCTGCTTTTGCAGGATAAAGGGATACCGGTTATCTGGCGTCCTTTCCATGAGGCTTCTGGCAATACCTATGGCCAGTGGGCCGGTGGCGGCGCATGGTTCTGGTGGGGCATTGAGGGAGCAGAAGCATACAAGGCACTTTGGCGTTATACGTTTGACTATTTCCATCAGGCTGGTGTCAACAATCTCATCTGGGTCTGGACTTCCCAAAACAACGGCGATAACGATTGGTATCCAGGTGACGAGTATGTGGACATCATTGGTCAGGATATTTATAACAAGTCGGCTTCCAGCAATGCGGAAGACTTCACACGTCTGCAGGCAACCTATCCCCACAAACTGGTCACGCTCAGCGAGTGTGGCAATGTCGGAAAAATCTCAGAGCAATGGGCTGCGGGAGCTTATTGGTCATATTTCATGCCTTGGTATCAGTATGATGCGAAGACATTGGATGGACATCAGCATGCCAATACTGCTTGGTGGCAAGACGCCATGCAATGTCCGGTTGTTATTTCTCGTGATCAGATGCCATCTCTCAAGTAGGAGCCCTTTTGAGAAGGAGGCTGTTAGGACAGTCCGTAAATGAAACATAAAAATAAATGATATGAAAAACTACATTTCTCTTTTTTCTCGCATGGCTATGCTGGTCTCTGTACTGATTCTGGCGGCATGCGAACCCAAAAATCAACCGACTGAGCCGGATGGTACGCTCAAGGAAAACATCAACATTGTTAAGATGACCATTGAGCAGGATGCTGTGGTCGATCCTCTTCTGGATCAGATTGTTATCAATTATGCAACGACCATTAAGCTCGCAAATCCTTCTGCTATAACCCTTAATGGTTCTGCTGTTCAGGCAAGTGCAAATGGTCTGGATTTGACCATCAAACTGAGTTTGGAATCTGAGAAACAGTACCAATTGGTTATCCCTTCCGGTGCCATTCGTTCTTTCACGGATTCAACCCGTACCACACCTAAATTGGAACTCCGTTTCTCTACAAAAAAGGCTGGTGACATCGGTTTGCCTGATAATGGCGCTATGGCGATGACCCATGCGCTGGGCTACGGATGGAATTTGGGTAACCATTTTGATACGTCATCCGGTGTGGATGGTAAGCCTGTGCAATGGGGCTGGTGGGACGGCGCCGTTCCTACCGAGCAACTATATCAGAATCTGGCGCGTCACGGCGTGAAGACTGTGCGTATGCCGGTCACCTGGGGCAACTATCAGACTCAGGGAGAGGATAATTCTTGGACCATTCAGCCGGAATATATGGCCGAGGTAAAACAGAATGTCGATTGGGCAATCGGAGCGGGCCTGTACGTCGTGCTCAATACCCACCACGATGAGTATTGGCAAGACATCATTTCTGCTGCTGCAAACAACCTGACCAATGATCAGATTGAAGATCGTATTGTCAAGACTTGGCAACAGATTGCTGAAGAGTTCAAGGACCATAGCGATTTGCTTATCTTTGAGACTTTCAACGAGATACATGATAATGCATGGGGCTGGCAGGGCGGCTATAATTACAACAAAGTATATCATCTGATGGATGAGTGGAACCAGATTGCCGTTGACGCTATTCGTGCTACAGGCAGCAACAATGCCACTCGTTGGATTGGCGTACCGGGCTTCTGTGCAAACCCTATGTTTACCTGTGGTGACAAGTACAGCATCGTGCTTCCTAACGACCCGGCCAACAAGATAATGGTGGCTGTACATACCTATGATCCATTCAATTTCTGCACCGAGGGTACAGTTCAAAAATGGGGCAAGGGTGTGAAACCAAATGGCTCTGATGAGAAGCAAATCGATGATCTCATGGAGAAACTTCGTCGTGCCTACATTGATAACGATATCCCTGTGTACTTGGGCGAATTTGGCGCAGTTACCCGCAAGAGTGTTGCTGATGCTCCTTTCCAGGCTTATTTCCTTGAGTACCTGTGTCGTTCGGCTTATTATCATGGCATCCCTGTTATGCTGTGGGATAACAATAACAACAACCAGTCCGGAGAGTGCTTCTACTATATCAACCACCTGAATGGCGAACTTCGTGATCCATATGCCAATGGGGACACATCTCTCATTCCTATGATGGTGCGTGCGGCTACAAGTACGGATCCTACTTACACGTTGGAATCTGTTATCGCTCGCGCTCCAAAGTGATTGTAAAGGAGGAAATGCGATAACTCCTCTAAAACACGCTCCTATACTGAGCAGATGATATTCTCAGATAGGCCGATTCTTTATTCGTGCCCGAAGGTCTATTTGGCCCTCGGGCATTTTTTACGTGCTTGGGGATGGACGCAACCTGAAATCGATGTATGACAATTTTCTCATTTTCTATGTAATTTCTGCCTTTATTTGCATATCTCAAAAAAAAGTACTAACTTTGCGTTCGCAAAGCAATAAAAAACTCAATTCTCTAAAGATATGCAACAATATGGACATTTTGATGACGCGCATCGCGAATATGTCATCACTAATCCCGCAACGCCATTCCCTTGGATTAACTATCTGGGCAATGAGGACTTCTTTGGCTTGATCTCAAATACAGCCGGTGGTTACGATTTCTACAAGGATGCAAAGTTCCGTCGTATCACTCGTTATCGTTACAATGGTGTACCGATGGACAATGGTGGTCGTTACTTCTATATCAACGACAATGGTACGGTTTGGAATCCTGGTTGGAAACCATGCAAAACGCCTCTTGATTCGTACGAGTGCCGTCATGGCATGAACTACACTCGCATCACGGGTGCAAAAAATGGCATCGAGGCTTCTGTGCTTTTCTTTGTTCCCTTGAAGACTTGGGCCGAAGTGCAGAAACTCACGTTGACCAATCAGACGAATGAAGTAAAGCATCTCAAGCTCTTCAGTTTTGCTGAATGGTGTCTGTGGAACGCTGCAACGGACATGGAGAATTTCCAACGTAACTGGTCCACTGGCGAAGTCGAAATCGATGGCGCAACCATCTATCACAAGACGGAGTACAAAGAGCGTCGTAACCACTATGCTTATTATGCTCTGACCAATGCTGAGATTCAGGGATATGATACCGATCGTGAATCATTTATTGGCCTCTACAACGAGTTCTCTAATCCACAATGTGTTATGGCTGGCAAACCTGCCAACTCGCTTGCTCATGGTTGGTCTCCAATTGCTTCTCACTATGTCGAAGTGACCCTCCAGCCGGGAGAGTCTAAGGATTATATCTTCGTTCTTGGCTATGTGGAGAATGCCCAAGAAGAGAAATTCTGTGCTGCAGATATCGAGCGCAAAAAGCAAGGCAAGTTGATTTCTTCACAGGATTCAGATGTTACACTCGTAAATAAAACCAAGGCAGAGGCTGTAATCGCACGTTTCGCTTCGGTAGAAGCTGTGGACAAGGCCTTCGCAGAATTGGCTCAGATGTGGGATGACCTCCTCGACAAGTATGTGATTACCAGCGAGGACGATCGCCTCAATCGTATGGTCAATATCTGGAACCAATACCAGTGTATGATTACCTTCAACTTCTCTCGTTCGGCTTCGTTTTTCGAGAGTGGCGTGGGTCGAGGCATGGGCTTCCGCGATTCGAACCAAGACCTCGTCGGATTCGTTCATCAGGTGCCTTCTCGTGCTCGCGAACGTATTATCGATATCGCCTCAACGCAGTTCCCAGATGGCGGTTGCTACCATCAGTATCAACCTCTCACCAAGCGTGGCAACAATGACATTGGTGGCGGATTTAACGATGACCCTTGCTGGTTGATTTTCGGCACCGTGGCGTATGTTAAAGAAACAGGCGACTTCTCTATTTTGGATGAGATGGTACCTTGGGATAACGAACCGGGCACAGAAGTCTCGCTCTTTGAGCACCTTCGCATTTCGTTCAACCACGTGGTGGAGAACCTCGGTCCGCATATGTTGCCTCTCATCGGTCGTGCGGATTGGAACGACTGTCTGAACCTCAATTGCTTCAGCTGGGATCCAAACGAATCGTTCCAGACGACAGAGAACAATTCCGTTGGCAGCAAGGCTGAGTCTTTGATGATTGCAGGTCTGTTTGTCTTCGTTGGTAAGCAGTATGTAGAGCTTTGCCATCAGATGAAAAATGAGTCTGAAGCAATCCGTGCACAACAATGCATTGATGCAATGGTCGAGGCCGTCAAGAAGCATGGATGGGATGGCGAATGGTATCTCCGCGCTTACGACTTCTATGGAAACAAGATTGGTTCAAACGAATGTGCTGAGGGCAAGATCTTCATCGAATCGCAAGGTTTCTGCACCATGGCCGGCATCGGTATGGAAGAAGGCATGGTGGACAAAGCACTTGACAGTTGCAAGAAATATCTGGATTGCGAGCATGGTATGGTGCTCAATAATCCTGCTTACACTACCTATCACGTAGAGATGGGCGAGATTTCATCTTATCCTGCTGGCTACAAGGAGAATGCAGGCATCTTCTGCCACAATAACCCGTGGGTAATCATTGGTGAGACTGTTGCAGGGCGTGGTAACGACGCTTGGGAGCATTATACCAAGATATGTCCGGCATGGATTACCGATCAGGACCTCCACAAGGTTGAACCATACGTTTACTGCCAGATGGTTGCGGGCAAGGATGCTGCTAAACCCGGTGAAGGTAAGAATTCCTGGTTGACCGGTACTGCTGCATGGAACTGGTACACAATCACACAGTTCATCCTTGGTATAAAGCCTACGTTCGATGGTATTGAGATTGATCCTTGTATCCCTTCTTCTTTGAAAGAATATAAGGTGAAACGTCTGCTCCGCGATGCTGAATTTGATATCACTATCAAGAACCCGGATGGAAAACAAAAGGGCGTCAGCAAAGTGGTTGTGGATGGTGTGACCATTGAGGGAAACATCATTACGGCTACTCCGGGTAAGCATGTTGTTGAGGTAATCCTATAATCGAATGATAATCGACATGCCGTTGTGTTCGCATAACGGCGTGTCGATTATGGTTTATCAATAATAATTCAATCATTTCACCATGAAAAATTATTCTGTTTTTGCCGCCGCGTTGTTTGCTGTTGTACTCATTTGCGGTTGTTCTACCAAAATGAATACGCCTCTAACCTATGATCTGATTAAGGTCAATCAGGTTGGCTATTATCCACAGTCCGAGAAAGTGGCCGTTCTTGAGGAGGGGGTTGAGGCCGACCAGATACAATTATTGGATGCTAAGGGAAAGGTTGTTTGGACTGGAATGGTTTCCCGTCAGGCCGTTTCGCCTTGGTCTGGTAAAACGCGACGTATTGTCGATTTTTCTGATTTTCAACAACTTGGTACCTATACGCTTGTTGCCGGAAATGCGGCACAGGTGGTCACTATTGCGGAGCATGCGCTTGGCGATGTGGCAAAAGCAGCGATGGAGTCCTTTTATTTGCAACGCACGGGTGTGGCTATCGAAGAGCAATATGCCGGTATCTATGCACGTCCTGCTGCACACTTTGATACTTGCATCCTCGTGCATCCATCAGCGGCTACCATTTCTCGCCCTGCCGGAACGATAATTTCTTCTCCTTATGGTTGGTACGACGCAGGAGACTACAATAAGTATATCGTCAATTCCGGTTTTGCGGTCGGGCAAATGTTGTTGGGTTATGAATTGGCATCTGAGTACTACGATGCGCAATCTTTGCGTATTCCCGAGAATCAAAACGATGTGCCGGACTTCTTGGACGAGATTTATTTCAACCTCCGTTGGATGGTTACGATGCAAGATGAAGATGGTGGTTTATACCACAAACTGACCGAGCCTCATTTTGAGGGTTTCATCCGTCCTGTCGACTGCCAACAGCAGCGTTATGTGGTAAAGAAAACAACGGCGGCTTCGCTTGATTTTGCCGCTACCATGGCGATGGCCTCACGTTTGTATGCCGCTTATCCTGAATATGCGGCTTTTGCTGATGACGCCTTGAAACGTGCCATCCATGCGTTCGAATGGGCTGAGGCTAATCCCAATATCGAGTACGACCAGAATGCACTTAATGCACAGTACGAGCCGCATATTACCACTGGAGCCTACGATGATAAACATTTTGAAGACGAGTTTTTCTGGGCTGCTACCGAGCTCTTCTTCGCTACGGGTGATATACGTTACGAGGACATCGCTCGCCAGTACGTGCCTGCAGAGTTCGCTTTGCCAACATGGGGTGAAGTGAGCGGATTGGCGATGTACGAGTGGATAATCAAGGGCGTACATCCTGCGGCTAATGGTGGCGCAAAAATCGCCGAACTGCCTTTCGCCAAAGAGCAATTGGTCAAAATGCTGGCTCATCTGGACGAGCGTATTGCTGAAGTGCCTACCTCATGCTACAACGCACCTTATGGCAATCGAGAGGCCGATTTCGGTTGGGGATGCAATGGCGAATTCCTTGCGGGGCAGGGTGTCGCTTATCTCGTCGCTTATCGTGCGACTGAGAATGATGCATATCTTCATGCGGCCATGCAGGATGCCGATTATCTGTTGGGACGTAATGCTACAGGCTATTGCTATGTAACCGGATTTGGACAGAAGCAAGTGATGAACCCTCACCAGCGCTTGTCCTTCAGCGATGATATAGAAGCGCCTCTCCCCGGATTCCTTGCCGGCGGCCCGAATCCTAAGCAACAGGACCTCTCTGAAGTGAAAGCACTGGGAGGCTATCCTTCCAACTTCGCTGACGAGTCATATCTCGACCTGACGCCATCCTACGCCTCAAACGAGATTGCTATCAACTGGAATGCATATCTTGTTGCCCTCCTTTGGGGCATCGAGGCAGCTCAATAATTATTAGAATACTCATAATTCAACGCTATAAGTGTACCCTTTACTATTTCATCCGATTATTTGCCCCAAGATATGGGGTCAGGAGATATGGATTATCTCGGCGCAAGGCGATAAGCAAACAACGGTTGCCAATGGCTCTTTTCAAGGAATGCCTTTGCAGCAGTTGGTAGATTTGCAGCGTGAGGCCCTGCTTGGTCAGCATGTTTACGAGCATTTCGGTACCCATTTCCCGCTCCTGTTCAAGTTTATCGAGGCGAACGATGATTTGTCTGTGCAGGTTCATCCCAACGATGAGCAGGCTGCAGAGATGGAACATTCGCTTGGTAAGAATGAGATGTGGTATGTCCTGCCGGAAAGTCGCTCGAACGCACATGTCATTTGCGGTTGGAAAAAAGATGTGACCCCAGACCAGGTGCGCGATGCTGCCGAGAATGGTGAATTGTTGCCGCTACTTTGTTGTCACAAGGTCGAACCCGGTAATGTCGTTCAGGTCAACGCCGGTACCGTACATGCGTTGTTGCGGGGAACGCGGGTGGCCGAGATTCAGGAGAATAGTGATGTTACCTATCGCCTGTTTGACTACGATCGTCGTGACGACAAGGGACTTCGCAGAGAATTGCATTTGGATAAGGCTTTGCAAGTGTTGGATTTCTCTGCATATACCGATACGTTGCTCAAGCCAGAGGAGCGTATCAACGCATTAGGCCCTATGTATCGATGCTCGTTCTATGTCACCAATCAAATCTGCATCAATGGTACGCTCTTGCGCGACTATGCGGCCATCGATAGTTTTGTTGTCTATCTGTGTACCGAAGGCGAACTGCAGGTCAAGGATGCCGCCGATGACAATGTCGTCACGCTCAGTCGTGGACAAGGATTGATGATTCCGGCATCTGTTGCGTACTCTATGCTCACTCCGGTCACGGATTTTGCTACTATTCTTGAGATATACATTCCATAATTTTTTAGGGTCGCTCTAAAAAATCCCCTTAATACGAATGGCAGTTTTCTGCGTTATTTTTGACACGATGAAAAAAGTATCTGTTTTTTTAACTTTGCTGCTCTTGGCACTTGGTTTCACGTCTTGCAAACAACAAACATCGGCTTCCACACCTGCTCAGGTGCTATTGGAACGTATGACCGCCCTTAGCGAGAAGGGTATAATGTATGGTCACCAAGATGACCCATTCTATGGCATCACTTGGCAATGGGAGCGTGATCGCTCCGACACCAAAGAGTTATGTGGTGATTATCCGGCAGTTATGGGATTTGACCTGGGTGGTCTGGAGGAACATCACGATAAGAACCTCGACTCGGTGCCTTTTGCATGGATTCGCGAAGAGGCTGTGCGTCACTTTGAGCGTGGGGGTATTATTACGTTCAGTTGGCATCCACGCAATCCACGTACCGGAGGAACGGCATGGGATACGACCGATTCGACAGTAGTACGTAACCTCTTGGTAGGAGGTGAGCAACATGAGTTGTTCTCCGGATGGATGGCTGATGTGGCTGCGTTTCTTCAGTCGCTTAAGACAACTGATAATCAACCTGTCTCGTTTATCTTCCGACCATGGCATGAGTACAATGGTTCATGGTTTTGGTGGGGTTATGACCTTTGCTCTGATGATGAGTACCTGACCTTGTGGAGCATGTTTCAAGACTATATGAATCAGATGTTGCCGGGCCAGATCGTTTGGTCTCAGTCGCCCAACCTGCAAGGCAATTGGACTGATGAGACGTTTTTACCTCGTTTTGCAGGTGCTGAGCGTGTAGATATTCTCGGTTTGGATTGCTATCAGTGGGGCTCGGAAGAGGACTACATTTCCGGCGCGTCTGCCGATGCACAGTATCTATCTCAACTGGCTCATCGTCTGGGCTTGCTGTTCGCCTTTACCGAGTGCGGACGTGTCAATTCAGATATACCGGACTGGTGGTCACGCATCTTTATGCCTATAACCGTGGGAACTCATGCTTGCTATTTCTTGCCTTGGAGAAACTGGCACGAAGAGCATTTCGGTGCGTCTGCCGACGCTTCTACTGCCTCTGATTTCTTGCGTCTTGCCAATGAACACCAATTCCTGCTCCTGCAGGATATTAAATAACAATCTCGCAGGATTTATATTCAGCAGATTAAATAACAATTTCACGCGAAAACAATATTTTTTGATATGACATTTCAGGAACGCAAAACCTTGGTAGAGGCGCGTCATGAGGCGTACCTCACCCGAAAAAATACACCTATAGAGGACAACGGCATCATCTGTCGTTACGAGAATCCTATCATTACGGCCGAGACGGCACCTCTCATTTGGCGCTACGACTACAACCCAGAGACCAATCCATTTTTCATGGAGCGCATTGGTGTGAATGCCACGCTCAACTCCGGCGCAATAAAGTGGGGTGACAAATATGTGGTGGTAGTTCGCGTTGAGGGTGATGACCGCAAATCGTTTTTTGCGGTAGCAGAATCCGAAAATGGTGTGGATAATTTCCGTTTCTGGCCGCATCCTATCACCATGCCCGAAGCTCCCGAAGGAACCTGTGCTGCGGGGTTGGATGCACCTGCTACCAATGTGTACGACATGCGTCTCACACGTCATGAGGACGGCTATATCTATGGGCTCTTTTGTGTAGAGCGTCATGATGATTCTTGTCCGGGAGACCTGAGTGCGGCTACGGCTACTTGTGGCATCGCCCGTACCAAGGACCTCGTTAATTGGGAGCGCCTGCCGGATCTCAAGAGCCGTAGTCAACAACGCAACGTGGTGCTGCATCCGGAGTTTGTAGATGGCAAGTATGCCCTCTATACCCGTCCTCAGGATGGTTTTATTGATGCCGGCAGCGGTGGCGGAATAGGGTGGGCGCTTATCGATGATATCACAAACGCAGTCGTAGGAGAAGAGCGAATCATCAACGCCCGTCATTACCACACTATCATGGAGGTGAAGAATGGCGAGGGACCTCATCCTATCAAGACGCCTAAAGGTTGGTTGCACCTTGCGCATGGCGTGCGCGGATGTGCATCAGGTTTGCGCTACGTGCTCTATATGTATATGACTTCTTTGGAGGATCCAACGCGTGTGATTGCCCAACCTGGTGGCGCTTTCATGGTACCTGAAGGTCCGGAATACATAGGTGATGTGATGAATGTACTTTTCACCAACGGATGGATTGCAGATGGTGGTGATGGTCTTCATGGTGGCGCGATGCATAAGATGGAAGATAAGGTTTTCATCTATTATGCTTCTTCGGATACTCGTATGCATGTGGCCACATCTTCGATAGCACAATTGGTTGATTACTGCATGAATACGCCTGAAGATGGTCTTCGTACGGGACTGTCAGTAGAGATGCGTAATGCGCTTATTGATAAGAACTTGGCTTTCCTTCATCAAGCCTGAACTCTTTTCGTATGGGGGTTCTGAAAATATCCCTTCAATAATAGAAATATCGTATGAACAACGAAAAAATACTGACGTTAAAGCACGAGATGCAGGATGTCGTTACTCGCAATATCCTGCCTTTCTGGATGAATAAGATGCAAGACCTTGAGCATGGCGGATTCTATGGTCAAATGACCGGAGAGGGCCAATTGGTTAAGGCTGCCGATAAGGGCTGCATCTTGAATGCCCGCATTTTGTGGAGTTTCTCGGCGGCCTATCGCGTGTTGAAGCAACCTGAATATCTGGAGGCTGCTACGCGTGCGAAGGAGTATATCCTGGAGCACTTTATTGATCGTGAACAGGGGGGTGCATTCTGGGCATTGGATTATCAGGGCAATCCGTCCAACACCCGTAAGCAATTCTACGCCTTGGGTTTTGTACTTTATGGATTGACTGAATATGTGCGTGCTACCGGCGATCATGACGCTTTTGATGAGGCCGTGAAAATATATCGTTGCATAGAGAAGTATAGTATCGATCCGGTTCAGGGTGGCTATATCGAAGCGTTGTCGCGCGATTGGAAGCCTTTGGAGGATATGCGTCTTTCCGTACTCGATGCCAATTATCCCAAATCGCAGAATACGCATTTGCATATCATCGAACCATACACCAATCTCTTTCGTTTGCTGAACGAGCGTCCTCAACTCCTCACGAGTAGGGAGGATGGCAAGCAACTGAAGGCCGACTGCGAGCAGTCGCTCCGCAACCTGATTACTATTTTTACTACCCGAATCCTCAATCCCGAGACGCATCATCTGGACCTCTTCTTTGAGATGGATTGGACGCGTGGCGCAGGTTGGATCGAGTCTTATGGACACGATATCGAGTGCTCATGGCTGATGCATGAGGCTGCTTTGGTTTTGGGGGATTCGAAAGTGCTTGCTGAAGTGGAACCCATTGTGCAATTGGTGGCTAAAGCTTCGGAGAAGGGACTCAATTTGGATGGCTCGATGACGCATGAGGCCAATCTGGATACAGGTCATGTGGACGACGATCGCCATTGGTGGGTACAGGCTGAGGCTGTGGTTGGATTCCTGAATATCTACCAGCATTTTGCAGACGAAGACGCCCTGCAGAAAGGCCTGAATGCATGGACCTACATCAAGGAAAATCTCATAGATTGGGAATCGGGGGAGTGGTATTGGTCACGCAATCCGCAAGGCGAGATCAATCGAAAAGACGACCATGCCGGCTTTTGGAAGTGTCCTTATCATAACAGCCGCATGTGTCTGGAAATCATCGAACGCGAGTTCTGAGATTATCGAACGCAAGTTTTGAGATTATCGAACGCAAGTTTTGAGATTATCGAAACACAATCTTTATCTTTACAGAAACTAAAAATTCTATATATCATGGCAAAATTATCTGAAAAAATCGGTTACGCTCTTGGCGATGCTGCTGCGGGCGGAATTGCATGGAAAATCATGTCGATTGCTTTTCCATTCTTCTTTACCAATGTGTTCGGTCTTTCGCTTGCCGACACAGCTCTTCTCATGCTCATTGCACGTTTGTTTGACGTGGTAACAGACCCCTTGATGGGCTCTATCGCAGACCGAACCCAATCCAAGTGGGGAACCTATCGTCCTTGGCTTATTTTGGGAGCTATTCCTTATGGTTTGGTTTTCGCACTTTTGTTCTATACGCCTGAGTTTGGACCGGTAGGTAAGCGAATTTATGCTTATGCGTTGTATCTGCTGATGATGGTCCTCTATACCGCGGTAAACGTACCTTATGGCTCCTTGCTGGGTGTCATGTCTGAGGATAGCAATGACCGCAATCAGTTCTCTTCTTACCGTATGGTGGGAGCCTATGCGATGGGATTCATTACCCTTATCAGTTTCCCGTATTTGCAGAAGATGATTGGTGGTTCTGACCAGCATCAGTATGCTGTACTTGGTGCCGGATTTGGCATTTTGGCTGCTGTCATGACCCTGCTTTGTGGCCTTTTGACCAAAGAGCGCATCCAACCTAAGCGTACCGAAAAGTTTGAGTTCAAGCAGTTTATTGACCTTTTCAAAAACAAACCATGGGTGTATATTACCCTTACCGGAATCTGCACCAATTTCTTCAACGGTTTCCGTTATGCCGTGGCTGCATATCTCATCGATTATTGCTTGGGTGGTGATGTGACCATGGGCAGCTTCATCATCAACTATACGGTATTGATGGCATTTGGCGAAGTGACCTGTATGATTTTCGGTGGCGTGTCACCTGCGTTTACCAAGTGGGTCGGCTCTAAGCGTATGGCCTTCGTTTGGTCTGCTGTCATCTGCTTCGTGCTCTCTGTTGCTTTCTTCTTCATCCCACAGGACCCTGCGTATATCTGGTTGATTGTTGCAGTCGTTATCCTGACTTCGGTTGGCATCGGTTTCTACTCACCACTCCTGTGGTCTATGTATGCTGACGTTGCCGACTATGCTACCGAGAAATTCGGCGCATCTTCTACCGGTCTTATCTTCTCATCCGGTACGATGGCACAGAAGTTCGGTGGCGCTATCTCCGGCTCGCTTATCGCTATCCTGCTCGGTGTGGCCGGTGCTACCATGATTGCTGACGAGATGGGCAATGAGACCATCGACCCTGCCTCTATCACAGAGTCGGTTAAGACGATGGTATGGGCACTCTTCTCACTCTTCCCTGCACTCTGCGCACTCGTTATGGGATGGTTGGCATATCGTTTCCCAATTAAGAAATAAGTGGATTGAAAAAATCCCCAAGTATTTGATAATTATGAAACTATAAATGAATATGAAAAAGGCATTTTCTCTGATGGCAATGTTAGCCATTGCTGTTTTGGCTAAAGCCAATATCACGTTGCCGGAGCAGATTTCCGATCATATGGTGCTTCAGCAGCAGACGCAAGTCACTCTGTGGGGTACTGCTCAGGCTGGTAATACAATCGATGTCATCGCCTCATGGGGCGCTCAGGCATCTGCAAAAGTAGGAAAAGATGGCCGTTGGGAATTGCAGTTGCAGACCCCGGCTGCCAGCTATACACCTCAAACGCTGACTTTCAGCGAGATACCCGTAAAGCATCAGTACTACAATCCCGAACCTGTTCGCGTAGAGGATGTGCTTATTGGCGAAGTGTGGTTGGGTAGCGGCCAATCCAATATGGAGATGCCGCTTATGGGCTTCTGGCAATGCCCCATCAAGGATGCGCAGGACGTGATTGCTACCGCTGGCCGTCACAAGGGTCACATCCGTTATTGCACCATCCAGCGTGAGACATCATTTACGCCTGTTGAGGAAGCTCACGGCAAGTGGCAGGAGTGTGATGCATTTAATGCTCCCAATTTTGGCGCTACAGCCTATTTCTTTGCTGAGCGTTTGGAAGAAGTGCTCCAGGTGCCGGTAGGTATCATCAACTGCTCATGGGGTGGTACACGCGTTGAGGCTTGGATGCCACGCGAGATTTTGGAAACCTACAAGGATATTGACCTTACGGAAAAGGGCATCATGTCGATTGAGACTGAGTGGTTGCGCCCATTGTTGATGTACAACCACATGCTCTATCCTATGCGTCACTATACCATCCGTGGTTTCCTTTGGTATCAGGGCTGCTCGTCCATCGACCTGGGTGCCGAGTATGCCAATCGTCAGGCTACCATGGTACGCCATTGGCGCGAGTTGTGGCACAACGAAAACCTGCCGTTCTATTTCGTCGAGATTGCTCCTTTCGTACATGGCGACGTTAATGGAGACTGGGCTGCTGTTTTGCGCGAGGCACAATGGAACACGATGAACCTCCTGCCTAATTGTGCCGGTGTTCCTACCAACGATCTCGTGGAGTCATACGAGGTTAATAACGTGCACCCTCGCAACAAACAGGATGTAGGACATCGTTTGGCGCATTTGGCTTTGGCACATGACTACCATTTCACTACCATCCGTCCTGATGCTCCTCAGTTGGAGAGCTATGAAATCAAGGGAAATGAGGTGCATTGTTTCTTCACCAACGCCTATGATGGTTTCTCTCGTTGGGACGAAGTGGAAGGCTTTGAGATTATCGACCAGGAAGGAAATGCACACAAGGCTCAGGTGAAGAAGATTGACAACACGGCAAATGCCATCATCATCTTCTCTGACGAGGTAAGCAATCCTAAGGCTGCGCGCTATTGCTTCCGTAACTTCATGTTGGGCAACATGCAGAACCAGCGCGGATTGTCTCTTGTGCCTTTCCGTACGGATAATCCAAATCGTGATTTAAAAAAATAATAGGGGTGTTCTGAAAATCCCTCAGTTGACTTTTATCTTATGAGATATCGTGCTATAACCCTCCTTTTAGCGGCATCATGCCTGCTGTCTATCCTCTTTTCCGGCTGCGCGAAACAGCCGTCTGAAGAGTCTCCATTTGCTCGTTTTTCGGACTCTACCTACTTTGTAGGTACTAACTTTTGGTATGGCGCTATCTTGGCCTCACAAGGGCAGGGTGGTGACCGTGAACGTTTGACGCGCGAACTGGATGCGCTACAGGCCGTAGGTATCAATAACCTTCGTGTGATGATAGGTGCCGATGGTCTGCCGGGTGTGCAGGCCAAGATTGAACCCACCCTCCAACTCGAACCTGGGGTCTATAACGACACCATCTTGGATGGCCTCGATTACCTCTTGGCCGAACTGGGCAAGCGTCACATGTATTCCGTCCTTTTCTTCAACAACTCCTGGGAGTGGTCAGGCGGCTATTCGCAATATCTCTCGTGGGCAAAAGGCGAGCATTGGCCTACTCCACAGGAGGTGGGCTATTCTGCCTACATGGCCAGCTGCGCAGAGTGGTCACGTTGCCGCGAAGCACAAGAACTGTTCTATGCGCACGTGCGTTATATAATAGGTCGTACCAATCGCTATACCGGACTGCCTTACAATCAGGACCCTGCTATTTTCTCTTGGCAGATTGGTAACGAACCGCGTGCTTTCTCAATGGACGTTGCCGACGAGTTTGCCGAGTGGATTCATACCACGGCCAAATTGATCAAGGAGCTTGACCCCAACCACATGGTTTCTACCGGTAGCGAGGGCGTGTGGGGTTGCGAAAACGACTCAGCTCTGTGTGCACGCATTCATGCCTTCCCCGAGGTGGATTATATCACCTGTCATATCTGGCCTTACAACTGGGGCTGGATGAAAATGAACGACCCAGAGGGTACGATTGGTAACGCTTGCGAGAAGACAGCCGAGTATCTCCAGTTGCATGAGCGTATAGCCATGGCTCTGAACAAACCGCTCGTTGTCGAGGAATTCGGTTTCCCACGCGATATCCAAATGTGGTCTGACGAGGCCAAGGAGTACGAGTTGACGGCCAACACCCAATTCACTCCTACCGGCTACCGCGAGTTCTACTACTATTTCCTCTTCCAGCTCATTGCCGAAAGTCATACCCGACAAGGTTGGCTTCGCGGATGCAATTTCTGGGGTTGGGGTGGCGAAGCTGTTCCTCAGCACCAGACATGGTTGCCGGGTGACCCTTATACGGGCGATCCTGCACAAGAGGACCAGGGACTCAACTCGGTCTTCGCGGTTGATGAGGGTACACTGGCGCTGGTACACAAGGCCAATGACGTTTTGTCTGAATAAGTTTTTTACATTTTGTACCATGGAAGCAAACAATGGTTATTACAAACTCAGTTGGCTGCAACGTATAGGTTTTGGCTCCGGAGATCTGGCGCAGAACCTGATATACCAGACCATCTGCATGTACCTCTTGTTTTTCTACACCAATATCTATGGCCTCGATCCCGGCGTAGCCGGAACGATGTTCCTCGTTGTGCGTTTGGTGGATGTGTTGTGGGATCCCCTGGTGGGCACCTACGTTGATAAGCACAATCCGCGTTGGGGCAAGTATCGCTCATATCTGGTCCTGGCCGGCATACCGCTCACGGTGTTGGCGATCCTCTGTTTCTGGAACGGATTGGCCGGTTCGACACCTACCATCAAACTCGTCTATGCCTATGTGACCTACGTTGGCTTGTCGATGCTCTATACCCTGATCAACGTGCCTTATGGTGCTCTTAACTCTTCGCTCACCCGCGATACCGACGAGATTACCATCCTCACCTCGGTGCGTATGTTCATGGCTAACCTTGGTGGCTTGGCTGTTTCGGCCGGTATTCCGCTACTCGTGGCTGTCATGGCCGGCATGGCCGAACTGCCTCTGCAGATGGCTTTGTTCATGGGATTGGGTTCGCTCCCGGCGTTTATCTTCATGCCTTTTGTTCCGGCTATCAAGCGCGCTGTGGGCAAAAAGAATATGTTCTATATTTTCCTCTCGGTCGCTATCGTAGGTATGGCTATGCTCTACTGCATCACCAAGTTTACCGACATGAAGGAGAATATGTTGCTCATCTATATCGCTCAGTTCATCAAGTCCACCGGAGTGATTGTGGCTACCGGCTACATGTGGGCCCTCATTCCTGAGGTCATCTCGTATGGCGAATATACCAGCGGCAAACGTATCGCAGGTATCGTCAATGCCCTTACCGGCATCTTCTTCAAGGCCGGCATGGCTTTGGGTGGTGTCGTTCCGGGCTATGTACTCGCTTATTGCAGCTATCAGGCTGCGCCTGAGGAGGCCAGCACGTTGCCTACCAGCGGTAGCGCTTGGTTCTACACCATGCTCATCTATGCCCTGGTCGGATTGGCGTTGCTCGTATTCTGCTTCACGCAGACCCGAGAGCGTGTCGTGATGGATGCCAAGGAGACCGAGAACGTGAAGGTCAGCGACCTCTGGACCGAGTTCCTGCGCAATCGTCCTTTGCGCGTGATCGCTTGTTTCTTCATTACCGCTTTTGCTATGATGTCGGTGGGTAATGCGGCCGGAGCATACTATATGAATGACCTGCAGTCGCAGTCTCCACTTGCTCAGGAGGGAATACTCTGGCTGGTTTGTGTTATTCCTGCGGCCCTGCTCGTCTTGGCGATGTTCATCATCTCGCGATACGAACTGACCGACGAGAAGATGGATGAGATCAATCGTGCCATTGTCGAGCGTGAGAACACGAAAAAATAATCCCAATAATACGTGATGGAAATGAGAAAATCTGTTGTAAATAAGTGGTGTGTATCAGGCATGTTGTTCGCAGCCTTGATGGTCTTGCCTTCGTGTAGTAAACCTGCTGATAATCAGCAGGCTGACATGCTTCTTCGCTCCTTTATCCCTGCCGAACATATCCTCCTCGGCGCTACGGTTAACCAGTGGCAGGTTGCGGCCGATCTGGGACAGTCTGAACATCAGGTGGATGCCAGCTATCAGCTGGTAGGTAATCGCGATCAGGTCCTCATCGAGGCTTCGTTGGTTCCCCATCAGTTCAACTGCATCACTTCCGAGAACTGCCTCAAGTCTGAGATTGTTGCTCCCGAGAAAGGCGTGTGGGATTTCGAGTTGGGTGATCAGTTCGTGGCCTATGCGCAAAAGCACCATCTTACCGTCATTGGTCATAGCCCTATCTGGCATTCACAATGTGCCAAGTGGCTCACCCGCGACGAGGAAGGAAACCTGGTGGATGAGGCCACTCTCAAGGAGAATATCCGCCTCTATATCACCACGGTCTATCAGCATTTCCGTGGGCAGATCAAGGGATACGATGTGGTCAACGAGGCTATCGAGGACGATGGTTCCTATCGTAAGAGTGACTTTTATCTCATCATGGGCGAGGAGTTTATCGATTGGGCTTTTCTCTGTGCGATGGAGGCTGATCCTGATGCCGAACTCTACTACAATGACTACTCCATGGCTGAGCCGGGCAAGCGCGCTACGGTAGTTGCTATGATCGAGCGCCTCCGCAGCAAGGGCATACGTATCGATGCGGTAGGTCTGCAAACGCATATCGGCATGGACTATCCCGACTTGTCCGAGTACGAGGCATCGATGGAGGCCTTTATTGGCGCAGGAGTCGATGTGCAGCTTACCGAGACCGATATCTCCATCCTGCCGAATCCCTATTCCGGAGCTGACGTGGCGACACGACTGGATTATACCCCGGAGAAGGACCCTTATACCCAGGGCGTGCCGGCTGAGGCAATGAAGGCTTGGCAGGAGCGTTATTTGGCCCTCTTTGACATCGTCAACCGGCATGCGCAGCATGTGCGTCGCGTCACATTCTGGGGCGTCACAGATGCCTCATCATGGAAAAACGATTTCCCTATCCATGGACGTACCGACTACCCCTTGCCTTTCGACCGACAGGGACTCTTTAAACTTTGATTAACCGCCTAATTTACAAATAGATGCATATGAAACGCTATCTTATTCCTGAAGATTATCATGCCGACCCTTCGGTACATGCTTTTAATGGCAAACTCCATATCTATCCGTCTCACGACTGGGACTGTACCGACTCCGAGAACGATAATGGGGACCAGTATGACATGAAGGATTACCATGTTTTTACCATCGATGGCGACCCGATGACGGGCAAGGTGACCGACCATGGCGTCATCCTCTCGCTCGAGGATATACCTTGGGCCGGACGTCAGCTTTGGGACTGCGACATTCAGGAGCGCGATGGTAAGTACTACCTCTATTTTCCGCTCAAGGATCGCAACGATATCTTCCGTATGGGTGTGGCGATTAGTGACTCGCCTGTTGGCCCTTTCCGATGCATGCCTTACCCCATCCACGGCTCCTATTCCATTGACTACGCCTGCTTCCACGATGATGCCGATGACGAGTATTACATGTACTTCGGCGGCATATGGGGTGGACAGCTCCAGCGCTATGTGGACAACAAGGCCGTAGAGGCTCCTTATCTGCCCCAGGGAAAAGAACCGGCTATCCTCCCTCGCGTCGTGCGCATGGCTAAAAACATGGTCGAGTTTGCCGAGGAACCTCGTGCCGTGGAAATTCTGGATGCCGACGGACGATTGCTTACGGCCGACAATCCTTATCGATTCTTCGAGGCCTCTTGGATGCATAAATATCAGGGGAAATATTACCTCTCCTATTCGACCGGCGACACCCATATGATATGCTACGCTACGGCTGACAATCCCTATGGCCCATTCACGTATCAGGGAGTGGTGCTTACGCCCGTCAAGGCCGGATGGACTACCCACCATTGTATCGTCGAGTGGGAGGGAAAATGGTATCTTTTCCATCACGACTCCGTGCCTTCTGGCAAGTCATGGTGCCGCTCGCTCAAGGTCTGCGAACTCCACTACGACGCCGATGGACATATCCTCACCATCGAAGGCTAACGACGCTAAGGACGCTAAGGATTTTAAAGACTCTAAGAACTTTAAGGACTCTAAAAATAACTCATAAAAAACACTACGAAATGAAAACCCCACTTGCCCTTCTTTGCGGTCTGATGTTGTCGGCCGCTGTATGCATGGCTCAGGGCGATCCCCAGCCTGTACAACTCAACCATAGTCTGGCACCCAAACCGGCTCTCTGCGCCACTCCTCCTATGGGATGGAGCAGTTGGAACGTGTTTGCATGCAGTATTGACGAGAACCTCATCCGCGAAATAGCTGACGCCATGGTCAGCAAGGGCCTGCTCGATTGCGGCTATACCTATGTCAATATGGACGATTGTTGGCATGGCGAGCGTGATGCCGATGGTTTTATTCAGGCCAATGCCGAGCGTTTTCCCCATGGCATTAAGCCTCTGGCCGATTATGTGCATGCCAAGGGGCTGAAACTGGGTATCTATTCCGATGCCGGCTCTGAGACTTGTGGTGGCAAACCCGGCTCACAGGGCTACGAGTTCCAGGACGCGTTGACCTATGCCCGCTGGGGCGTCGATTACCTCAAGTACGACTGGTGCAATACCGAGAATGTCAACTCCAAGGGCGCGTATGCACTCATGGCTAAGGCGCTTCGCGCTTCCGGTCGCGATATCGTCTTCTCGCTTTGCGAGTGGGGCGACACACGCGCATACAGCTGGGCCAGTGAAATCGGACACCTTTGGCGTACCACGGGCGACGTCAATTGCTGCTTCGACTGCGAACTCGATTTTGGCGGATGGAAATCGCTGGGAGTGCTGCAGATTCTCGACAAGAACGAACCTCTGCGTAAGTATGCAGGTCCTAACCATTGGAACGACCCCGACATGCTCGAGGTGGGCAATGGTATGACTGTCAACGAGGACCGCGCACACTTCTCCATGTGGTGCATGATGGCGGCTCCCCTCATCCTCGGTAATGATATCCGCACCATGTCGAAAGCTACAGCCGATATTATCACCAATCGTGAGATGATTGCCATCGACCAGGATTCGCTGGGTGTACAGGGCCTGCGTTATCGCGTCGAGTCCGGACTGGAGTATTGGCTCAAACCGCTCCAAAATGGCGACTGGGCTTTCTGCGTGCTCAACCGTACACTTTCCGATCGCGTGATTGACCTCGACTTCTCGGCTTTCAACATGTACGACAACCTCTCCGGAAATGCGTTCCGTTCCGCTTCGCATACCTATCGCGTGCGCAACGTCTGGACGCACAAGGACGAGACACCTTCCAATCGCGTCCGTACCGTCACCATACCTGCACACGACGTCGTCGTTTATCGCCTTTCTTACTGATTACACATACACACCTGTATACCAAACGAGTGCGCCGCATATTCTGTGGTGCACTCGTTGTTGTTCATAGCCGGGGTTCGCTATCCCAGCGGAAGGGTGTGGCTGTTCTTGACCTCCGATAGTACAAAAAACGAGTTGACCGAACCGATACTGTCCATCGAACCCAGTTTCTGTAGCACAAAATCCTGATAGGCATGCATGCTGTTGACGTACACTTTCAGCATGAAATCGTGGTCACCCGATATGTTGTAACACTCCACAATCTCGGGTATCTGCTGCACGTCGGCCATGAAGCGGCTGCTGTTCTCCAGACTGTGCTGCTTCAGGCGGATGAAGCAGAACGCCGCAAATCCGCGGCCCAACTTCGCCGCATTCACCACGGCCACATATTTCTCTACGTAACCCTCCTGTTCCAGGCGTTTCACGCGCTCGAAAACCGGAGTGGTGGACAGGTGTACTTTGGCCGCCAACTGCTTGATCGTCAGGCGGCTGTCGTTCTGCAGCAGGTCCAGCAGCTGCAGGTCAACCGAGTCTATCATTGTTTCCATAATTTGGGGCAAAGAAAAATATTCTGCTATTTCGGCAATATGAGTTGATTTGTAGAATGTATTTCTATTTTTGGTGCAAAGATACGAACATTTTTCCATATTTGCAAATTTACTTGGAATATTTGTTAAAATGTAGTAATTTTGCACCCGTTTTCATACATTTGGCATGAAAACAACATAAAACCAGGTACAAAAATGAGTAACAAATTGCATATAGGTACGCTCTGCGTACAGGCAGGCTACGAGCCTCAGAATGGCGAATCACGCCAGCTCCCCATCGTTCAGTCCACGACTTTCAAGTACACCAACGCCGAGCAGATGGCGGCCCTTTTCGACCTCGATGCCGAGGGCTATTTCTATACGCGTCTTGCTAATCCGACCAACGATCATGTGGCGGCCAAGATTGCGGCACTCGAGGGAGGAGTAGGCGCCATGTTGACCTCCTCCGGACAGGCTGCCAACTTCTATGCTTGCTTCAATATAGCTCAGGCAGGCGACCATATCGTCAGCGCTTCGGGCATCTATGGCGGCACCTTCAACTTGCTGGGAAACACCTTGCGCAAGATGGGTATAGAGGTCACTTTCGTCGATCAGGCGGCCTCGGAAGAAGAACTGAACCGAGCCTTCCGACCGAATACCAAACTGGTCTTTGGTGAGTCGCTGGGCAATCCGTCCATGCGTGTGCTGGATATCCAGAAGTTCGCACGTATAGCACATGCGCATGGGGTGCCTCTTATCGTCGATAACACCTTCCCTACGCCCGTACATCTGCGTCCGCTGGAGTGGGGAGCAGACATTGTCACGCACTCTACTACCAAGTATATGGATGGTCATGGAGTGGCCGTTGGTGGCGTCATCGTCGATGGTGGTACCTTCGACTGGGAAGCGCATCACGACCGTTTCGCATGCCTTACCGAACCCGACGACACCTACCATGGACTGGTCTATACGCAAAAGTTCGGCCGTAAGGCATTTATCGTAAAGGCAACCGCACAACTGATGCGCGATTTTGGCTCAATCCAGAGCCCGCAGAATGCCTTTTATCTCAATCTGGGTCTGCAATCCTTGCATGTGCGTATGCGCCAACATTGTGCTTCGGCCGAGCAGATTGCACGCTTCCTCGAGAACCATGAACAGGTGGCATGGGTGACCTATCCCAGCCTCGACTCGCATCCCGACAAGGCTTTGGCTGACAAGTACCTGCCTGATGGATCGTGTGGCGTGATTTCCTTCGGACTGAAGGGAGGACGCGAGGCGGCGATGAAGCTGATTCCGCTCCTGCAACTGGCCACCGTCGAGACTCACGTAGCCGATTGCTATACCTGTGTGCTCCATCCGGCTTCTCACACCCATCGCCAGATGACCGACGAGCAACTCATCGCCGCCGGCGCTGCACCTGACCTCATTCGACTCTCCATCGGACTCGAGGATACCGAGGACCTCCTCGCCGACCTCGAGGCGGCTTTGGCACAACTCTGATAACGGATTTATCTGCACACACCTATGCAAGCACATACATTACATATCAGCCAGCCGTTTCAGTTCGAGGCGGGCGGCACTCTGCCGGCTATCGACATCGCCTACCATACCTCCGGAACCTATCGACCCGGACAACCTGTTGTGTGGATATGCCATGCCCTCACGGCCAATTCCGATGCCGAAGACTGGTGGCCCGAGATGGTCGGTCCCGGTCGTGCCATCGATACCGATCGCTTTTTCGTGGCATGTGTCAACATGCTCGGTTCGCCTTATGGCAGTAGCGGACCGGCGGCCATCGACCCGACTACGGGACAACCTTATATGCTGTCGTTTCCGCGCGTGACCGTGCGTGATATCGTGCGTGCCACGATTCTGGTGCGTCAGCATCTGGGCATTCCCAGCGTGGATTTGCTCGTAGGCAGCAGCATAGGCGGTTTTCAGGCCGTAGAGTGGGCTGTGACCGAACCGGAGGTCATCACCAACGCGCTCTTTATCGCTACCGGTGCACGTGTCAATGCTTGGACCAGCGCCACTCTGGAGGCGCAACGTATGGCCCTGGAGGCGGACCCCACTTTCCGTCAACAGCACTCGCTCGAGGGAGGAAAACAGGGACTCCGTTGTGCACGTGCACAGGCCCTGCTCACCTATCGCTCGTTCGAGGGCTATCGCCTCACCCAGAGCGAGGCAGACATCGATACGCTCTTTGCCTCGCGCGCCGCTTCCTACGAGCGCTATCAGGGCGACAAACTGGCAGCTCGATTTGATGCCTACAGCTATCTGTCCGTCATCGACTCTGCCGATAGCCACAATGTGGGCCGCCATCGGGGTGGAGTACAGGCTGCTTTGGCGGCCATACGCGCCAACACGACCATGGTATGCATCACCAGCGACGGACTCTTCCCGCCTGACGAGATGCGCGAGTGGGCGCAGTTTATCCCCGGAGCCACCTATCTGGAGATTGAGAGTGCTTTCGGACACGATGGCTTCCTCCTCGAGACCGAGGCCCTGACTCGTATCATTCAACAGATTTT